>JASFHU010000053.1:0-12879 GCA_050123055.1 Anaerolineae bacterium | reverse complement strand
TTTGGCAGCCAGCAGGCCCTGGCTTACAATGCCGAGCGCGAGTTCGAGCGCAACCGAGAGCGCTACGAGTTTCTACACTGGGCGCAAAGCGCCTTTGACAATTTCCGCGTCGTGCCGCCGGCTACAGGTATCGTCCACCAGGTGAACCTGGAATACCTGGCCAGTGTGGTGGTCAAGCGGCAGGAGGCTGACGGGAGCTGGGTGGCGTACCCAGATACCCTGGTGGGGACCGACTCGCACACGACGATGATCAATGGCCTGGGGGTTATGGGCTGGGGAGTAGGCGGTATCGAGGCCGAGGCGGCAATGCTGGGTGAGCCGATCACGATGTTGCCCCCGGAGGTCGTTGGTTTTGAACTAGTGGGCGAGCTGGCCGAAGGCGCGACGGCGACCGATCTGGTGCTGACGGCCACGCAGGCGCTGCGCCAAAAGGGTGTGGTGGGCAAGTTTGTGGAGTATTATGGCCCTGGTGTGGCCAGTCTGAGCCTGCCGGACCGGGCAACGCTGGCCAACATGGCGCCCGAGTATGGTGCGACGATGGGCTTCTTTGCGGTAGATGATGAGACGCTACGCTACCTGAGCAATACCGGGCGCCCGGCTGAGCTGGTGGATCTGGTGGAGCGATACACCAAGGCACAGGGGCTGTTTCGTTCGGAAGGGGCGCCTATTCCGGTCTATTCGGATACGCTGAGACTGGACCTGGGCACGGTTGAGCCGAGCCTGGCGGGTCCCAAGCGGCCCCAGGATCGGATCCGCCTGGGCGAGATGAAAGGGGCGTTTGGGACTGCGCTGCGCGCACCCACCGAGGAGCGTGGTTTTGCTCTGGACGAGGAGGCCGTGGAACGAAAAGCGTCCGCAGGGAACGGCGCGGTACTGGGCCACGGAGCGGTGGTGATTGCGGCCATCACCAGTTGCACCAATACCTCCAACCCTTCGGTGATGATCGGCGCTGGCTTGTTGGCCAAGAAGGCGGTTGAACGGGGCCTGACGGTGCCAGCCTACGTCAAGACCAGCCTCGCTCCCGGGTCCAAGGTGGTTACGGGTTACCTGGAAGCGGCGGGGGTGACCCCGTACCTCGACCAGCTCGGATTCAATCTGGTAGGCTATGGCTGCACAACCTGCATCGGCAACAGCGGCCCCGTACCAGAAGAGGTGGTGCAAGCCATTGAAGAGGGAGACCTGGTCGCGGCCGCAGTTCTCTCGGGCAACCGCAACTTTGAAGGGCGGATCAGCCCACACGTGCGGGCCAACTATTTGGCTTCGCCACCGCTGGTGGTGGCCTATGCGCTGGCAGGGACGGTGGACATTGACCTGATAGCTGAACCCTTGGGGATCGGCTCTGATGGCCGGCCGGTCTTTTTGCAGGAAGTCTGGCCCAGCCAGGTCGAGATCCAGGAGGCGGTGGGCGCGGCGCTGGATGCGCAGATGTTCAAGGATCAGTATGCTGACGCCTACAGCAGCAACGAAACCTGGAACGCCATTGCGGCGCCGGAGCCGGGTGATGCCTCGGATCCTGAGGAGAGCAGCCTATACCGGTGGGATGGGGAGTCCACATACGTCCAGGAACCCCCGTTCTGGAGTGAGCTGACGCCAGAGGTGCCGCCCCTCGAGGATATCCACGGGGCCCGGGTGCTGGCATTGCTGGGGGATTCGGTGACAACGGACCACATCTCGCCGGCGGGGAGCATCGCCGCTGACAGCCCGGCGGGGCGCTACCTGGTGGAGCGCGGCGTGACGCGCAGGGACTTTAATTCCTACGGGTCGCGAAGGGGCAATCACGAGGTGATGATGCGGGGCACGTTTGCCAATATTCGGCTCAAGAACCTGTTGTTGCCGGGAACCGAGGGTGGCGTGACGGTTCACCTGCCGAGTGGCGAGGAGATGAGCATCTATGATGCGGCAATGCGCTACCAGGCTGAGGGCACACCGTTGGTGATCCTGGGGGGGCGGCAGTATGGCACCGGCAGTTCGCGGGATTGGGCAGCCAAGGGCGTCTACTTGCAGGGGGTCAAGGCGGTCCTGGTCGAGAGCTACGAACGGATCCATCGAAGCAACCTGGTGGGTATGGGGGTGTTGCCCCTGCAGTTCCGGGAGGGGGAGAACGCCAGGACCCTGGGGCTTACCGGGCAGGAGGTATTCGACATCACCGGGATCGCCGGTGAAGTGGAGCCAGGACAGGAGGTGACGGTCTGTGCGCGCCGGGAAGATGGGAGTGAGGTGAGCTTCAGTGCGGTGGCCCGGCTGGATACACCGGTGGAGGTGGCATACTATCGGAACGGCGGGGTGTTGCACACTATTCTGCGGCGGATGGTTCAGGCTGGGGACGAGTAGCAAGAATAGGGATTGCATCGTAACGAGTTTGTGATGGCTGGGGAGACGGACCAGG
This sequence comes from Anaerolineae bacterium, assembly GCA_050123055.1. Classification (GTDB taxonomy): domain Bacteria; phylum Chloroflexota; class Anaerolineae; order JAAYZQ01; family JAAYZQ01; genus JASFHU01. The sequence continues at coordinate 10,493 of JASFHU010000053.1, read as the reverse complement.
CGTGCGCCATGGACCAAGGTTCTGAACGGTAGTAGTTGCGTATTTGAGCGCCTCGCTCGATATTTGGGTGGGGCGCTTTGTACGTGTGGGGAGGTGGCGACGCGACTGGGGGGTCGCTGATGCTCCGCTTTGCCGCTGCCTGGCATCTGTGGTACAATCCCGGTCGAGCCATTGAGCTCAAAGTACTATGGCCCGGGGAGTGTATTGGACTGCGCGCTGACCGAGCGCGAGTAGGAGCTGGAGCCTATGGAGCAAGATGCGATCGTTGTTGTCTCTGGATTGCCGAGATCTGGAACTTCGATGATGATGAAGATGCTGGAGGCGGGCGGCTTGCCTGTGCTGACCGATCATATCCGCACGGCCGACGAAGACAACCCAAAGGGTTACTATGAGTTCGAGCGGGTGAAGCAGATCGAAGAGGATCGGGACTGGCTGCCGGATGCGCAGGGCAAGGCGGTCAAGATGATCGCGGCCTTGCTGAAGCACCTGCCGGCGGATTATGCCTACAAGGTGATCTTTATGCGGCGGAGCATTGAGGAGGTCCTGGCCTCGCAGCGGCAGATGCTGATCCGCCGGGGGGAGCCGATCGACGCAGTTTCGGACGAGCGGATGGCTGAGCTGTTCCGCCGACACGTGGTGGGCGTCCAGGCCTGGCTGGCGGAACAGCCGAACGTGGATACCCTCTATGTGGACTATGGGGGCATTCTGAATGCGCCCTCGGAGCGGGCAAAGCGGGTGAATGAGTTCCTGGATGGTGGGCTCGATGTGACCAAGATGGCAGGGGTGGTGGATCCAAGCCTGTACCGGCAAAGAGGGTAGCGGCTCGGGCTCGGGAGGCCATGACGGAACAAGGAGTGTAGACCGTCCCCGAGACCGGGGCTGAGAGCGTTGGCGGAGGGCTGATGCTGGACTTTGCAACAGGTGCAAGTGAGATGGTGATCAGGATTCAGACATAAAGGGATAGCGGTAGTCAGCCGGCGGGCAGAAGCTCTCTTTGATGGTGCGAGGGGAAACCCAGCGCTCCAGGTTGAGGGGACTGCCCGCTTTGTCGTTGGTGCCTGAGGCGCGGCTGCCGCCAAAGGGCTGGAGACCCACGACAGCGCCGGTTGGCTTGTCGTTGATGTAAAAGTTGCCAGCGGCGTGGCGGAGGATGTTGGTAGCCTTGTGCACGGCGCGCCGGTCCTGGGCAAAGATGGCTCCGGTCAGTCCATAGGGGGAGGTGGTGTCGCAGAGGTGCAGTGTGTCTTCGTACTCGGTCTCGGGGTAGGGATAGATAGTCAGGACGGGGCCAAAGATCTCTTCCTCCATCAGCCGGTGGCGTGGATTGTGGGTCAGGACCACGGTGGGCTGGACAAAGTAGCCCTCGCTGTCGTCGTATTCCCCACCAGCCAGGATCTCGGTCTCGGACGAGGACCTGGCGAACTCGATATAGTCGACGATCTTCCGGTAGGCCTGGCCGTCGATGACGGCGCCCATAAAGTTGGTGAAATCGGATACGTTGCCGACCTGAACCGTAGCCAGCTCGGCCAGCAGGCCGTCGCGCAGATCGGGCCAGAGGGTATCGGGGATGTAGGCCCGGCTCGCGGCGGAACACTTTTGCCCCTGGTACTCAAAAGCGCCCCGGATCAGGGCAGTGATGAGCGCTGGCACGTCGGCTGAGGCATGAGCGAAGACAAAGTCCTTGCCGCCGGTCTCGCCGACGATGCGCGGATAGGAACGATAGTGGCCGATGTTGCTGCCGATGGTATGCCAGATACGGCGGAAGACGGGGGTGCTGCCGGTAAAGTGCACGCCTGCCAGGTCGGGGTGGTTCAGAATGGGATCTCCGACCGCTGAGCCGTCGCCGGGGAGGAAGTTGATGACGCCTGGGGGGAGTCCGGCTTCCTCAAGGATGCGCATGATGTAGTAGGCGGTATAGACGGCGGAGGAGGCCGGTTTCCAGAGTACGGTGTTGCCCATCATGGTCGGGGCGCTGGGCAGGTTGCCGGCGATGCTGGCAAAGTTGAAGGGGGTGGCGGCAAAGACAAAGCCTTCCAGGGGGCGCTGCTCGGTCATGTTCCAAACGCTGGGCACGTTGCCCGGCTGAGGCTGCATGATCTGCATCATGTAGTAGGGATTGAAACGCCAGAAATCGGCCATCTCGGCGATGGCGTCGATCTCGGACTGGTGGGCCGTCTTGCTGAGGTCGAGCATGGCCGCGGCGTTGGTTTCGGCCCGCCGGCGGCAGGTCAGGATGTCGGCTGCTTTGAGGAATACCGCGGCGCGTGCCTCCCAGGGCATGCGGCTCCAGTCGTACCAGGCGGCTTTGGCTGCTTCGATGGCCTGGAGTACCTCTTGATGGCCCGCTTTATGGTAGGTGCCCAGGACGTGACCATGCCGGTGGGGCATAACTGCCCGGCCAGTATGGCCGGTGTGCACCTGACGTCCACCAATGATGAGCGGTATCTCGATCTGTTGCTCTGACAAGACCTGCAAGGCGTATTTGAGTTCTGCCCGCTCGGGCGTGCCAGGGGCATAGTCGACAACGGGTTCGTTGCTGGGCACGGGAACCTGGAATATGGAATTGGACATGGCTGATCCTCCAGTCGAGAGGTGGCGCTAACAGAAGAGAGGACGCCATGAGCGGCGTCCTCTACAGAAACGGTTGCGGTGAAAGTCTCCTTTGCCAGGACGACAAAGTGGTGTAGTGGTGTACCTAGGAGCGGGCGCTGGCGTAGCGGGCAGCTACATCGTCCCAGTTGATGATGTTGAAGAAGTTCTTGACATATTCCGCACGGCGGTTCTGATACTTCAGGTAGTAGGCGTGCTCCCAGACGTCGAGAACCAGCAGGGGGATTACGCCCCACTGGGTCAGATTCTGGTGTTTTTCGGCGGTCAGGACCACGAGCGAGTCATCGGCCGGGCGGTAGGCCAGGATGCCCCAACCACTGCCTTCGACGGCGATGGAGGCGGCGGTGAACTGGCCCTTGAAAGCCTCAAAGCTGCCGAAAGAGGCGTCGATCGCCTTGGCAAAGTCCCCGTCAGGGGCAGCTTTGGCCTCGGAAGCGGCGATCATGTTCGGCCAGAAGACGCTGTGCAAGAGATGGCCGGAACCGTGAAAGGCTGCCTCGCGAGAAAGGTGCTTCACTGCAGCAAAATCGCCGGCGGCGCGAGCTTCTGCAAGCTTGGCCTCGGCGGCGTTCAGTCCAGTTACATAGCCTTTGTGATGAATGTCGTGATGCAAGCGCATCGTCTGCTCGTCGATGTAGGGCTCCAGTGCATCGTACGCATAGGGGAGCGGTGGTAGTTGGTGTGCCATTGTTCTCTATCCTCCTCAAGAGTTTTGAATGATTGTAACGTTTTGTTGCTAAGGCGTGCTCAAGTTCCCTCGAACACGCCACCATTATACCCTACTTAATGGTATTTGTCAAGTTAAAATTGAGTAAATTATTTTAATGGGAGTGGGCTGCTATTAGCGCCCTTTTAATACTCGCGCACCCAGGCCTACACAGTCCCTTGGTTTGATTGCAGGCGTGTAGTGAAGTTAGGTGGAGATTGCTTCGCCGCAAACGGCGCGGCTACTGATGACACGGCGAGGTGCATCATCTCCGCTCTGCGTGGACCACAATCCACGCGCTGTTGCTGGATGTGCTGGACTGTTGTCCAGCACGAGCGGGGATCGGTGGAGTTGGTAGTGTCCTTGTTTGCTGAGTGGCGCCCTGCGCCATGGATAAATGCGGAATGACAATCACTCGTCCTTACTCTGCTGGAGTACGAGCGGGAGGTAGTATTCGTAGCTGGGGATCGAGGCCCAAGCCATCACTTCTGGCGGGCTTTTGAGGGACTGCCACAGCCTGCCTAATGCCAGACCGTCCACTCCGCCGTTGGCCTGCAAAAAGTCGACGTACTCTTTGGAGGCTGTTTGATAGCGCAGAGTTACGACGACGCGCTCTGTCTGGATGGGCAGGGTGTAGATCGTATCATCCCAGTGCTGACCGTCGGCATAGACGGCACCAACCGGTCGAAGGCCAGGCTGGTCGAACAGGGCCTGGTTGTATCCTCTTGGCGGGATGCGGTTGTCCTTGACGACGTAATTGTTCAGCACAAAGTGAAAGGAGGAGCCATCGGGTTTGCCCACAAGAGCGGCCAACTGTGGTGTGATGCCCTGTTTCACCTCGTAGACTTGTGTGTCGGGGGTCCGTTGGAGCTGTCCGGTGGATGGATCGTAGGCTCCGGACTCGTGGATCAGGTTGTCGTTGCCGTCAAATGCCTTGAGGTTGAGCCACATCTGCCTGCCTTCGGGGTAGCCGGTGGGCAGCTTGTGACCGGCATGGTTGGTTACCCTGACGGTGGCGATCTTGACTGTGCCGCTGGTGGCCAGGGTGACGGTCAGGGTGGCGGCTTTGTGTAGCATCTGCTGTGCCTGCCGCATGGTGTCGTGAAGATAGGGCGCCTCTGCAGGGGCGCTGAGGCGCCAGGCGGGTATCTGGAGGAGCTGTGGCGTCCAGGTGTTGCCACCGACCATGGTGTGTTTGGGCAGGCAGCCGGTGGTCTGGCAATCGCGGAGAACGGGGTTGAAGGCAGCGTCGGCGGCAGTGCCGACGGCACGGGGGAGGTGGCAGTCCTGGCAGCTTTCAACGATGCCGCCGGGTTTGCGGGCGGCAAACCGGGGATCGTAGACGCCGCCCCGGGCAAAGTCGCTGTAGAGCCACTCGTCGTAGGTTCGCTCGACGGGGAAGAGCTGGCCGCTGGCGACCTCAGGGGGAGGAGAATCGGCCGCGTTGGGCCAGTACTGCAAACGGTCCGGGTCCCAGGAGAGGACGGGGTTGTCGACATTGTGGCAGGTGCCGCAGTGGCGAGACCTGGTGACAGCATCTGACGTTTGCTGGAAGAGGTCGGTTTGATAGGCGGTGTGGTAGGGGAGGGAGAGGTTGAAAGAGAAGGGACCGCGCCGACGGTCGTCGGGGTCGACGATGGCGGTGGCACTGCCGGCATAGTCTGGAGGCGGCGGGGCGGCCAGATCGGCGCGAATCTGGGCATCGAACTCGCTCGCTTCATCGCCGGGTGAGGCGACGGGATCCACAAGGCGATGGCAGAAGTTGCAGGCGACGCCGTTCTGGATGTCGGATGCTTGCAGGGCCGAGCCGTCGGCGGGGTGGCTGCGACCTTCGAGCCAGCCTTTTGGGGTGTGGCAACGCAAGCAGTAGTCACCCGAACTGGGGGCGTCGACGTTGGCCACGGACAGGGCGGCCCACATCAGCGGGTCGCGGCCCGCCTGGCTCATCATGCTGCCACGCCAGCGGTCGTAGATGGGGGCGTTGTGGCAGATATCGCAGTCGACGGAGGAGGGGATCGAGGCGTGGAGGTCTCCAGGCTGGGTGCCCGGCAGAAAGAAGTCGTTTGGGGTGGTGGTCAGGACGGAGCGTGGGACAGCGAGGGCTGTGGTCAAGGTTAAGGGCGCGAGGCTGGCGGCTGTCAGCCGGGCCTGGTTGACGATGCTGCCGGTAACCTGGCCGGTGACGGTCACCTGGTAGGTGACTGTGATCCGCCGGTTGGTGCTGAGGTCCCCCAGCCAGGTCAGTTGGGGGGCAGCTTGATCGTCGACGGCCCCTTCGCTGGCGGCAAGGGAGCCGGGCACGTAGGTGAGGCCGGCAGGGACGGTATCGGTGAGTTGAGCGGTCTCGGTCGCCAGGCCGCCGGTGTTGACCAGTTGGAGGGTGTAGGTGACGGTGTCTCCGGGATTGGCGCTTGGCGTCGAAGCCTGCTTCCTGGAGGTGATCAAGTTGGGGGTGGGACCATTTACATCGGCCAGGCGGCGAAGGGTACCGCCACTACGGTCGATGACATAAAGCTCACCTTCCTCATCCTCACCAAAGGAGCTGATGTTCAGGCTGGTGTCGAGCTCGAGCTCTGGGGGGGACCAGGTGATGGGATCGGAGCCGGTTTGGTAGAGGCTCCAGATTTTGCCGGTGACATAGTCGGCGTAGAAGTAGCGTCCCTCGAGCGCGGGGTAGGCCAGGCCACGGTAGACGTGGCCACCGGTTACGGAGCGGCCCTGGGTATGGTCGTATTCGGCGATGGGGTCGATGAGCGTCTGTTGGGGGCAGTCGCCGCCAAAGTTGTAGATGTGGCTGCCCTCCTTGCAGCGCCAGCCGAAATTGAGTCCGCCGGGGGTGGCAGAGGACTGGTAATCGATCTCTTCCCACTGGTTCTGCCCAACGTCACCAATGTAGAGGTCGCCGGTAGCCCGATCGAAGCTGAAGCGCCAGGGGTTGCGCAGGCCGTAGGCCCATATTTCGTCCTGGCCTGGGGCGCCAATAAAGGGGTTGTCCACCGGGATGGCATAGGGCGTTCCAGCGTCCACATCGAGGCGCAGGAGGGCGCCAAGTAGGGTGTCGATGTTCTGGCCGTGGTCCAGGGGGTCGCCGCCGCTGCCGCCGTCGCCGAGGGCGACGTAGAGATAGCCGTCGGTGGGGCCGAACGCGAGGTGACCGGCGTTGTGGTTGCCATAGGGTTGGGCGACGGTCAGGAGCACCTGGGCACTGTTGGGGTCAGCGCGGTCGGGATCGGCGGTAGAGACGTTGTAGCGGGCGATGACGGTCGCTCCATCGCCGGCGCGGGTGTAGTTGACAAAGAATTGACCGTTGGTGGCATAGTTGGGATGGAAGGCCAAGCCCAGCAACCCGCGTTCGGAGCCGTCGATGACGGCGTCACTCAGGTCGAGGAAGGGGGTGTCGAGGACGTTGCCGTCCCTGACGATACGGATGGCGCCGGTCTGCTCAATGACAAAGAGGCGGCCCGAGCCGTCGCCGGCGTGGGTGATGCCGATGGGGTTGAGGAAGCCGGTGGCGACTATTTCATCGACGGTGATCTGGACGTCAGGCAGGGTTGGGGAGAGAGGGGCGGAGGGGGAAGCGGCTGGCGCTGCTTCAGGGAAGAGACCGACGATGAGCACCATGAGGCCGAGAATGAGCGCCTGCAAGATCAAGATCGCCAAAAAGTTGACTCGCCTGCTGTTGTTCAACATAATATTCCCTCCTGATGACCTGAACCACTTGCCTTTGTGATCCCCTGGAGTGGACGTCTGGTGGTCTCTGGACAGAGGAGATGCTGTGGTGGTGGCTATGATAACCCTAATGGGCAGATCTGTCAAGCCTGGGTCCAGGGCCGTGGTCAGGCTGGAGGGGGGAAGGGGGAAGAGGGAAAGGGGGAAAGTAGAGTCGGTGGGATTAACGGATCTCTGCTAACCTTATTAGGCCGACCGGGATCGGTGAGAGTAGGGAATCTGCATCAATTGTGTCATGATGACGGCTTGGTTGAGGCTGTCGGTGGAGTGGACAGGTGCCTTGACACAGGTTCGGGATGGCAGTATACTGGGCAGCGATGAGCAGGCAACAACTAGGTGCGAGTGGCGCATCGCCCGGGAGGAGCTGAGAGGCATGGAACTAGGCGGACGCTTGAGGGGGATGGCTGAGAGGATGGGGGCGGGTTTCTATGGTGTGGCGGACTTGGGGCCGGCCCGCGAGGCGATCTTGGAGCAGGGGGGAGCGGCGATCGCCGAGTACCCACGGGCTATTTCGATCGGGATCGGGCTGTTGCATGCCATCGTGGATCAGTTGCCGCAACACACCGATCGGGCTGTGGCGTTGACCTACAGGCACCATGCCTACAATCTGGTGAACCAGCGGCTGGATCACATTGCTTCACCGCTGGCTGGCGCAATCCAGCGGGCGGGTTACCGGGGACTGCCGGTTCCGGCTTCGCAGTCGGTGGACAGCGAGCGGCTGTGCGCCATCTTTTCACACAAGATGGCGGCCCACCTGGCGGGCCTGGGCTGGATCGGCAGGAACTGCATGTTGATCACACCGCAGGTGGGACCGCGGGTGCGCTGGGCGACGGTGCTCACCGACGCGCCGCTGGAGGCGACGGGCGGCCCGATGGAGCAGCGGTGCGGCACGTGCCGGGAGTGTGTGGAGATCTGCCCGGTACAGGCCTACACCGGGGAGCCGTACCGGCTTGGGGAGCCGAGGGAGGTGCGGTTTGCGGCGCACGAGTGTAGCAAGTACTTTGACAGAATGGAGGAGATCAAGGGGGTGTCGGTGTGCGGGCTGTGCCTGTACGTGTGTCCCAATGGGAGGCGGGGAGGTTTCGGGATGGCTTGACATCCTATGTTATATAATAGATTGGATCATCAGTTTCATGGCCTATTTCATCAACTTCAATCTGGGCGAGTTCAGCATCCCGCTGCAAGTGCTGGTTCTGGAAGCGGGCATGGCGCTGCTGGTGCCGCTGCTGGCGGGGCTGTATCCAATCGTTGCCGGCACTCGCATCACCGTGCGCGAGGCGATCAGCAGCTACGGGTTGAGCGAAGAAGGATTCGGCGATAGCGCCATCGACCGGCTGGTGGAACGCATTCGCGGCCTGCCCCGGCCAGTCATGCTGTCGCTGCGCAATACGTTCCGGCGCAAAGGACGGTTGATACTGACGCTCGCCACCCTGACTCTGGCCGGCGCGATAGTCATCGCCGTCGTCAGCGTACGGGCCTCCTTCCTGCACACGCTGGGCGAGATACTCCAGTACTTTGGTTACGATGCCCAGGTTCAGCTCTCCCGTTCTTACCGGATGGAACGCCTGGAACAGGAGGCACTGAGCGTGCCGGGCGTCGTCGCCGTGGAAAGCTGGGGCTCCGCCGGCACATACCGGTTGCGCCCGGATGGCAGTGACGGCGAGGACATCTTTCTCTTTGCCCCCCCGGCGGAGACGAACATGCTGAACCCCACGATGCTGGAGGGAAGCTGGCTGCTGCCGGAGGACGAGAACGCCATCGTCGTCAGCACCAACCTGCTGATGGAGGAACCCGACCTGGGTGTGGGCGACGAGGTCGTGCTGAAAATCAATGACCTTGAGACGAACTGGCATATCGTCGGCGTCGCCCACGTTGCCCAATCGGTCTCCTTTGCCTTCGCAGACTATGATCACTTTGCCCGCGTGGTCCGAAACGTGGGCCGGGCCAATATGATCTCGATCAGCACCGAGCGGCACGATGGGGCTTTCCAAGCCCAGGTTGCCAGAGCCCTGGAAGCGCATCTGGATGGAGTGGGCCTGGACGTGAGTTCCGTACTGACCAGATTCCAATCAAGGGCAGGTGCCGACGTGCTGTTCAACGTCATCACCATGCTCCTCATGAGCATGGCCATCTTGCTGGCCATCGTCGGCGGCATCGGTCTCACCGGTACCATGAGCCTCTGCGTACTGGAGCGGATCCGGGAGATCGGCGTTATGCGGGCGATTGGAGCGTCGAACGGGGCGGTGTTGCGAGTCATTATCGTCGAGGGCGTGGTCATCGGGCTCATGAGTTGGCTGTTGGCCACGCTGCTGTCTTTGCCGATTGGCAAGCTGCTCAGCAATGCTGTGGGCATCCAGATGTTTAACACCCCTCTCAGCTACACCGTGTCCCTGGTGGGCGTATTACTTTGGCTCGGCCTGGTGGTGCTGCTCTCCGTCCTGGCCAGTTTTGTCCCAGCCCAGAGCGCCGCCAACCTGAGCGTGCGCGAGGTGCTGGCGTACGAACAGTAAGATCTACGAACTGGACGCCGGTGCGCGCCCTGAGACGATCGCCGGTGTGGAGGCAGAGGTAGTTGCCGCCGAGGCCGCGTTGGAGCAGGTCAGGGTGGCTCTGGCCGAGACGGAACTGCATGCGCCCTCTGTGGCAAGGTGTTGCACTACGACCCAAAAACCCGGATTTCTATCCTACTTTGCAACAGCCATGTTACGGACGAGAGAGCCCCTTGACAATTAGCTACGAGTATGGTATGCTGAGGTTTGTAAGTTTAATGGACTTTCTAAGTCTGCCTTTGGAAGAGGGAATGTCATGGGCCGTCGGGCGCGGAAGGCAACCCGCGAACAGACGAGGCGTCACAACAGTCGTTTGGTGCTCAAGACGATCTATGACCAGGGCAAGGTCAGCCGGGCCGACATCGCGCGGCTGACACAGCTCACCCGAACAACCGTCTCCAGCGTGGTTGCCGACCTGATGGATGAGGGATTGGTGGAAGAAGCTGGTTACGGTCCTTCTGAAGGTGGGAAACCCCCGATTCTGCTGCGCGTCGTTGACGATTCTCGCTGTATGGTTGGTATCGATTTGGCAAGTGACGAGTTCCGAGGCGCAGTCGTCAACTTGCGAGGGGCCATCAAGCGCCGGGTCAGCCTGCCCCTACGTGGTGGGGACGGAGAGGCGGCGCTGGCCCTGGCCTATGAACTGATCGATGACCTCGTGGCCGGTAACGGTAGCTCGTTGCTGGGCATTGGTATCGGCACCCCAGGCCTCATGGATCCTGTGCACGGTGTGGTGCGCCAGGCGGTCAACCTGGATTGGCAGGATCTCCCGCTGCGCAATCTACTGAAAGAACGCTACGACTTGCCGGTGTACGTGGTCAACGACTGCCAGATGGCGGCGATGGCTGAATACACTTTTGGGGAGCACCCGGATACCGACAATCTGGTCGTGGTCAAGA
>JASFHU010000052.1:0-12977 GCA_050123055.1 Anaerolineae bacterium | reverse complement strand
TAGGCGCCCATGATCGACACCGCCCCACCCTCCCTGATGCAGGCCTCAAAAGCCGGCAGGTAGGTGTCCCGCATGTCCCGCTCGCCGACGACGGCGTCAAAGTGGTGGCGGTCTTGTTCTGGGCCGCTGTGGACGGCATAGTGCTTGGGTGTAGCGACCAGCTTGAGATACTGGGGGTCGTCGCCCTGCAGCCCCTGGACAAAGACCACGCCCATCTGAGCGCTGAGGTAGGGATCCTCGCCGTAGGTTTCCTGCCCGCGTCCCCAGCGCGGATCGCGAAAGATGTTGACGTTCGGCGACCAGTAGGTCAACCCGGTGTAGATCTGCCGGATGCCCCGCCGGGCTGCCTCATGGTGCTTGGCCCGACCCTCGTCGGAAATCGCCCGGGCCACCCGGGCCATCAGGTCCGGGTTCCAAGTTGCTGCCAGCCCGATGGCCTGGGGAAAGACGGTGGCCACGCCGGCCCGGCCCATGCCGTGTAGGCCCTCGTGCCACCAGTTGTACTGCGGAATCCCCAACGGTTCGATAGCCGGAGCATCGAACACCATCTGCAGGACCTTTTCTTCCAGGGTCATCCGGGAGACGAGATCGGCTACGCGTTTCTTAACGGGAAGCGAGGTGTCTTTGTACACGGTGTTCTCCGATCTGATCACTATCTGCCCAGAAAGGCGCCAATTTCGCTCATCTGGTCGTCTGTCAGCGGGCCAAACTGCATGGCGCCACAATTCTCTTCTACCTGGGCGGCGATGCGGAAGCCGGGAATCGGCAGCGTCTGCTCGCTGCGCGCCCACAGCCAGGCCAGCGCTCCCTGGGCAGGCGTGCGCCCGCCACTGGTAAGGATCTCGCGGACGGCCTCCATCCTCTGGAGCCATTCGGGGCTGGGTTTGCCGTCTTGAAAGTAGGCCATCCATTCGGGGCTCTTTTCGCCACGCACATCGTCGCCCGCTGGCCTGGTGCTGGCCGTGTACTTGCCGGTTAACAGGCCCATCGCCAATGGGCCACGGTTGATCGCCGCCAGGTCATGCTTCTCGCATACGCTGATTACGCCCGGATTGTCATCCAGTACGTTTTCTTGGAACTGAATGCTGGTGCAGTTCTCTCCCTGGGCAAAGAATTCGGCACGATCGGCAAAGTCGGTACTCCAGCCGTAGGCTCGGATCTTGCCTTCCTTGACCAATGCCTCCAGGGTATCGCGCACCTCACCGGCCCGTTCAACGGGATAATGATTGTTGTGAAACTGGTACAGGTCGATGGTTTCGGTCTGGAGTCGTCGCAAGGAGGCTTCGCAGGCGCGACGGATATACTGGGGCGAAGCATCCCAGCCGGTGACCTGGCGGGTGGATTCGTCAAAGGTGGTATTGAACTTGGTCGCGATCACCACCCTGTCCCACCGTCTGGCCAGCGCCTGTCCCAATACGCGCTCGCTGTGTCCCGCGCCGTACACGTCGGCGGTGTCGAAAAAGGTGACTCCCAGGTCCAGGGCGCGGTGGATGGCGCCGATCGACGCTCGATCGTCCACCTTGCCCCAGCCGAGAGGTGTCGTGCCTTCCCAGAGTGGGCCGCCAATGGCCCAGCAGCCCATACCCAGGGCACTGACAGTGATCCCAGAACGTCCGAGCTTGCGTTGGAATGCCATGCGTCAAACCTCCAGTTACTGTGGGTAGCCAAGAACCTGGAACAGATCGGGGCTGCCCTGCAACCAAAAGTCCTGCTCAATCTCCCCCAGCCAGCGCTGCTTGATCTCGTCGTTGGCCTGCACGCGGCTATCGCCCCAGTAGCCGTTGCGGTAGGGCTTGCCCCACATTGGCTGATTATCCCAATCAGCACTGATTTCGATTGCTGTCGCCGTGGGCAGACTGGTCCAGTGTGGCTGCTGTCTATAGAGAATGCGGCAACCTTGTCTGACAGGGCGGATCGTCTAGCCGAGATACATGGCCTGGGCAAAGGTCTTGGCGAATTGGGGGTGCGTCGCCAGTTCGACGTAGCCGACCTGCTCTGCGAGGGCCTGGGCCTCAGCCCGCTTGCTTCTGGAGATGAGGGCCAGCTTGGCGCCCATGCCGGCAGCATTCCCCACCTGTCGGAAGCGATCCCGCGGCAGCCGGGGAAGCATGCCGACGGACATGGCACTGGAGACGTCGATGTAGGTGCCGAACGCTCCGGCAATGATCACCCGATCGATCTCGCCGGCGACCAGGCCGTTGGTCTCCAGTAGCACGTTGATGCCCGTGCGCATCGCGCCCTTGGCCAGTTGGACTTCCCGCACATCCTTCTGCGTAAACGTGATAGCCGGGCGATCGTCGTTGCCTTCGACCGGGCCGACCAGCACAAACTCGCGCTTGCCATGGCGCCGCTGGTGCGTCCCGTCGAGCTCGCGCACCCGGGGATGTTCCCCCATGCGGCCACCGGTATTCAGGACGCCGGCCTGGTAGAGTTGGGCCAGGGCATCCAGGATGCCGGAGCCGCACAGACCCACCGGTGCCACGCCGCCGATGGTCTGGTACTCGACTTGTCCCTCCACCAGGCGCAAGCGCTCGATGGCGCCATCCGCCGCCCGCATGCCGTGCTTGATGTGGGCGCCCTCAAAGGCAGGACCCGAGGCGCAGGACAGGCTGGTGAGCCTGCCATGATTCGCCAGGCAGACCTCGGTGTTGGTGCCGATGTCGATGGCCAGCACTACGCCTTCGGCCTGGGCGATCTCGATGGCCAGCAGCATCGCCACGTGGTCGGCGCCGACATAGCCGGCGATGTTCGGCAGCAGGTGCACGCCTGCTCCCGGTGCAAAGTGCAACCCCAGGTCGCGGGCCCTGAGGTCGAGCGCCGAGGCAACGGCCGGCACATAGGGCGCCCGGGCCAGTTGCTCGGCCGGCACACCGGCAAAGAGGTGGTGCATGGCCGTGTTGCCGACCACCACCGAGTCGACGATGTGAGCGGGTTCGGCGCCGGCCCCGGCGCACATCTCGGCCGCGGATCTGTTGATCGTACCGGCAATCAGTTCTTGGAGCAGCGCCGCCTGGGAGGGATCACCCTTGGCAAAAGCCAGGCGGGAGATGACATCCTCGCCATACCCGATTTGGGGATTCATGTGGCCCTGCGAGGCCATCGTCCGGCCGGTCTCCAGGTCCACCAGGTAGGTGGCAATCTTGGTCGTGCCCAGGTCTACCGCCAGGCCAAGGGGTCGTGTCCCCGGCGGGAGCAAGGCCACGATCTCATTATCCCTCACCGCCGCCAGGACCTGCCAGCCCCATTCGCGCAGGCAGGGCGACATCTGGCGCAGGGTGGCCAGCTCCAGGTTTGCTCCCCTGATCCCGTGTTTCTCGGCCAGTGCATCCAGCAGCCGTTCCGCATCGGCGCGCAGGTCCTCGAGGGAGGGCGGGGTAAGCGTGACCAGGTAGGTCTGGACCGCTGGCTCTGGGGCGACCGATACCTCTTCTCCTTCTACCTGAGTCCGCTGCGGAGCGGTCAGCGATTCCGGCGGCACGCGTACCTTGCAGTCTGCCAAGGGGCTGGTCAAGCAGGCCAGGCGGTAGCCGTCAACCAACTGCTTGAGGCTCAAGAACTCGCTTTCAGCCGCTGCCGGTTCCGAGACAGCGCCCGCCATGATCTGCACGACGCAGCGGCCACAGCTCCCCGATCCTCCGCACAGGTTGGCCAGGTCCACGCCGAGTTGGCGCGCGCAGTCCAACAGGGTTTGGCCCTCCGGGCATTCTCCCCGCCGGCCCACCGGCTCAAAGTCGACAAAAACAGTCATGGTTTGTGCATCCCTTGCCCGTTAGAATAGATGCTACCCTTCTGGCACGAAAAAGAGGCCTTCCCGAAAGCATTTGAGGACGATGTTCGGACGAGACGTCCGCGGTGAGGCGATGAGGATGCCCACCGCCGTGTCGATGCAGCCTTCGGGAAGGCCAATGAAAAAGCTAGTAGACGCCGTACTCCTTGCCGGCTTCGATCATGGCCTTGACATTCTCGGCCTTGGCGTGGTCGATGCCACAGCCGTTGGTCAGGATAAAGCCACCATCTTTGCCCGCTACCTCGATCAGCTCCTTGCAATAAGCTCTGACTTCATCCGGTGTCCCGGCTGTCATCATCGCCGTGGACACATTGCCGGCGATGCAACACACGCCGCCCAGGGTCTCTTTGACTAGCGCCATGTCGGTCTGGTCGAACCACCAGATGCACTTACCCTTGGGAAAGTCGGCCACGATCTCCAGACGCTGGCTGTAGCCACCCTCGGCAAACATGACCGGGATGCAGCCTTCTTCAACGAGGCCCAGCATCACGGCCTTGAGGGTCGGCCAGTAGAATTTCTCGAACTGGGCATTGGACATGAACCCGTCGGCGCCCTTGTGCAGTGGCATGAACACCAGCGGCACGCCAGTCTGGTTGACGGCGCTCACGCCCATCTCAACCATGATCGGCACCAGCCGCTCGCAGGCCTCGAGCAGCGCGTCGGGATGGCGGAATAGGTCCATCATGATGCCGGTTGTACCGCGCAGCGTATCTCCGATGACATCAAATGGCGCCTTGGCGGCACCTCCGGCCCAGTCGGCAAAGCCCAGCGCGCGCACCTGAGCACCCAACCCACCCATCACCTGGATCCAGCGCATCGCCTCGTTCCCAGCCTCCATCAGCTTTTTGAGGGCTTCCTGGACGTCGGGCATGCCAAAGGGGATCAGGGCGGTGGGCGTCATGGGCATCTCGTGGATGGGCGGCAGGAGCGGTAGCTTCTGCAGGGGTTCCAAGGCGCCAAACGTGCGAGGCAGGTATTTCCGCATAAAGAAATCGCTGGGATCGGCAGCCAGTGCCCCATACTCGTCGGCGGTGACATACTCCCCTTCGTTCATCTGGTACATCAAATGATCGTCCAGTTTCTGACCAGGCCAGTCGTATAACTTGTAATTGAGGATGTCAAAGCAGCGGCCAGGGACGAGGGCCAAGGCCCCGAACCAAGCGTCTGGCTGGTACTCGTTCAGGTAGGCCAGCACCGCCTCCGCTACCTTCTCATATTCATACAGCGCATCCCGCATCGTCATGCCGGCGTTCATGGTTGGGAAGAACCCTTCTGAGGGGAATACAGGGACGCGGGTTGGGACCTTCATCTCGAATGCATCTCGGATCGCGGTCGTCCTCTCCCGGTACAGCGCCTCGGCCTCGGCGCTCGCAAATTCAAAGCCGGGCATATTCACATAGTCGTCCAGCCTCTGTGCCAGCCTCTCATCAGACGTCATGTCTTTCCAGGCCTTTTCCATCTCACTAGCCTCCTATCCATTCCTGGGCCAGGTTCACGGCCGCCATGGCATCGTCCCCGTAGGCGTCGGCGCCGGTGTACTCGCGGATCTTGTCGGTCACCTGACCCCCACCGACCATGATCTTGACCCCATGGCGCAGCCCTGCCGCCTCGATGGCCTCCACGGTGTCCTTCATTGAATCGAAGGCCAGGGTCAAAAAGCCGCTCAAGCCGACAACCTTGGCGTCATGCTCTCGGATAGCCTCCACGAATGCCTGCGGCGCCACGTCTACGCCCAGATCCTGGACGTCAAACCCGTTGACGTCGAGCATAAAGGTGACAATGTTCTTGCCAATGTCGTGGATGTCCCCAGCTACACTGCCCAGCACCACCGTACCTTTCCGCTCGACCTGAGGCATTTTGGCCAGCTCGGGCTTGACCATCTCTGTGATCTGGTTCAGCATCTCGCCGGACATGATCAGTTCGGGCAAAAAGTACTGCCCCTCTTCGAAGCGCTGGCCGACAATGTCCATGGCCTTTCGCCCGGCGGCCAGGATCTCCATCGGATCCACGCCGCCGTCCACCATTTCCTTGGCCAACTGCAGGGCGTCGTCCTCCCGCATATCGGCTATGGCTTTGACAAGTTCTTCTGACATTGAGCCCCCCTTTCTCATCTGAAACTCGGGGCGGCGCTCTTGTCACGCGCTGCCCCATCAACCAGTATGGATAATCTCCCGCGGAGACATCTCAGCCTACCCCATCCCTGAAGTCGAGGTAGGTGATGGTGTGCCCCGGTGGGGCGACGACGAACTCCTGGTCCCACGGCCCCTGGAGCAGCTTCCTGATCAGTGCCTGGGAACCGGGAATCTCCTCGTAACGCAGCCCAAAGCGCGCCGCCGTGCAGCGGCTATAGTCGCGATAGCGATCCATCTCCTGTTGACCGGTATTGATCAGCGCCAGCCGGGTATAGTTCTTGAGCATCTGCTCCATGATCCACCGGGCTTTGCCCTCGCCGTACTGCTCTACCAGGCGGTCGTACTCTTCAAACGGGTTGTCGCCGGCCTCGATCCAGCCTTTCGTCAGGTAGTAGGTCCCCGGCTCCTGGCTGGCCTGTTGGCGGTAGGCTGCACCAGAGCCCAAAAAGATGGCGATGCAGTCGTCTACCTTGGGCACCACCAACGTGCAGCCTGCTGCCTGCAGCCCCACCACAGCCATGGAGCACAGGCCGTAGCCGAGGAGGATGGTGTCCACCTTGGGGGCCATGGCATCGACGGCCTCCTGGAGCGTGCGCTTGAGTTCTCTGGGGTTGACGTGCAGGCCAAAGTCGAGCACCCTGGTTTCCACGTCCGGGGCCAGGAACGGCCGCATCTCTTCGATCACAGTCGCGCAGGCGATTACGGCGACGTTCGCAGTAGGTGTCATCTCTATTTGGATTGGCCTTTCAATCGTCTTGTCTTCCACTCTGGAACCAGTCTACACTTGCATAGGGAAGTTGTCAAATCGAGGTACGCGTACGTATGAAGGCAGGTGTTTCACGACGCCTGCAGAATCGGACCGTGTGTGGCCTATGACCAAAGATCCTCCGGATAGACACCCCGGCGGACCATCTCACCTATCGCCTTTTCCACGCGGGGCCTGTCCTCCCGGTAGGTGATCCCGTACCACTGCGCGTCCGACGGCAAGACCTTCACCGTCGCCCTGTTCTCCCGGAGCAGTGCCCCCACGGCTTCGGGGAGGTAGAACTCGGCTTTCAGGTTATTGGCCCAGTTCGCCCGCAGAAAGCGGGGAAACATGGCCTCCAGCTCCAGAAACAAGCTGGGTGAGAACCCCCACATGTTCATCGAAATCGTCGATCCCCTGGGGATCTCGATCCAGTTCTGACCATCCTCCGTATACTTGGCTGTTGCACCAAACTTCTCAATCCGCGTTCGCTCGTGGATCTCTTGCAGATAACCGCCTGCATCGACTACACACACCCCGCGAGCCACGTAGCCATGTTCCGAGAGCGTGTTTTCCAGCCGGTAGCCAACCATGCAGTAGTCATGTACCCCATCACCATTCTGGACACCTTGTAGGTAGTCGCAGAGGTTCTGGAATGCAGAGCGCCCGTAGAAATCGTCGGCATTGATCACCGCAAAGGGCGTATCAACCGCCTCCTTGCAGCTCAGGGTTGCCTGGCCCGTGCCCCAGGGTTTCTCTCTGCCCGGCGGGACCTCAAAGCCCTCGGGAAGGTCCAGTCTCTGGAATACGTAGCGTGTTTCGCATCGCTGTTCGACCTTTTTTCCGATCCGCTCGCGAAACAGGTCTTTGATCTGATCTTTGATGACAAAGACAACCCGGCCGAACCCCACCACCAGCGCGTCATAGATCGAATAGTCGATGAGCAGTTCGCCGCTGGGACCGATGGGATCGAGTTGCTTCAATCCCCCGTAGCGGCTGCCGATGCCGGCCGCCAACACGACGAGTGTAGGTTTTTCCATGTAGCCTCCGAGCGATCTTTTGCGCCAATCCATCTCGACCAAGGTATGGGATCTCCTACCTCGTCTGCTGATCTCCCACACATGACCGCGGTGGAGTGTAACACATCCAGGCCGGATCTGCAAGACAAGTCGAATGGTTACGTTACCTGGACCGTAGACCTCTTGCAAAAAGACCAAAAGTGGGCTACAATGGTCGCAGGCGTCCAATCGAACAAGAGGAACGCGGGTTGTTCAAATGTAAATCGTCTTCCGGCGGCGGTCGCTGTTGAAACATGCTACTGGTCGCCTCTGACACTGCCAGGTTCGTTGCCAGTCTACTGCTACGACCTGGCTGGGCTACCGGATTGGTCAACCGGAGCACCGCGCTACCAATCCATCCGTCAAAGAACGCCCCTGGAGGAAGGTATGAAGACAAGGGATTATTCCCGTTTATTGGTCGAACTCACGGATACCTATACCCAGTATTCGCGCCAATCTGGAGCACTGAACGAAAAGTCCCTGAAGGTTTTGGTGGACGGCGGAAGCCACGCACTGCGGCTCACCCAACCCTTCCCGCCGCGCATCGTCACAGCTCAGGGAGCCTGGCTAACCGATGAGGATGGCCACCGCATTCTGGACTTCTGGCAAGGGCACCTGGCCAATATCCTGGGACACAACCCAAAGATTGTGACCTCTGAGCTGGCCCGAGCCTTTGAGGATGGGTTTGGCCTGCAGACCGGATTCACCGACCGCCTGCAGGTCGAGACGGCAGAGATCCTCTGCCGGCAGACCGGCGCCGAGCGCGTGCGCTTTACGACCAGTGGCACCCTGGCCACCATGTATGCCATCCTACTATCTCGCGCCTTTACCGGGCGCACCCTGGTCATGAAAGTGGGTGGCGGCTGGCACGGTGGGCAGCCCTGGGCGCTCAAAGGCATAGATTTTTCGGCCACAAATGGCGCCGGATTCCAAAAGGTCGAGTCTGATGGCGTCCCTGCTGCCGTGACCGACAAGGTTATCGTGACCGGCTTTAATGACCCGGACAGACTGCGCGACCACTTTCGTGAGTACGGCGATCGACTGGCCTGCTTTATCATCGAACCGTTCCTGGGTGTGGGCGGCTTTGCCCCAGCAACAGTCGAGTACCTGCATACTGCTCGGGAATTGGCAGATCAGTACGGCGCGGTGCTCATCTTTGACGAAGTGATCGCCGGCTTTCGCTTCCGGGCGGGCAACACCGGCGCGCTGTATGGCCTGCAGCCCGATCTGGCCACCTTTGGCAAGATCATCGGTGGTGGCATGCCCGTGGCAGCCGTGGCCGGAAAGGAACTACTGATGGGCTTGGCCGGGCGCGTGGCCGAGAGCAAGGTCAAGTTCTCTGGCGGCACCTACTCGGCCCACCCCGCCTCTCTCCTGGCCGCGAAAACACTCATGACCTACCTGGTTGAGTACGAGACCACGATCTACCCTCATCTGGCTGAATTGGGCACCAAGACCCGTCAAGGGATGGAGGCCGCCTTTGGCGAAGAGGGTATCCGGGTCCACTGTACAGGCCATGGCAACGGCGTGCTGCCCGGCAGCTCTATGTTTATGCTCCACTTTCCCTTCCAGGAGGATGCCCAGCTGAACAGACCGGAAGACTGGTTCGATCCCTCTGTGTGCGACATGACGTTGAGTCACAGGGTTCTGGATCTGGCTCTGCTCCTGGAGGATGTGTTTATGCTCCATAGCCATGGTGGAGTCTCCACCGCACACACAGAGGAGGATATAGAGTTCTTAAGCCAGGCTTGCCGCCGCGTGGCGCGGCGCATCAAACCTTATCTGTAGAACACGCAGTCCATAAGCATATCTCGGAGGAACTATGTCAGACAAAATCCGCATCATTCAATACGGGCTTGGTCCCATCGGCAGTGCTGTGGCGCGCCATGTCGTGGAGCGCGCCGGATTGGAACTGGTCGGTGCAGTGGACATCGACCCGGCCAAAGTTGGTCGGGACGCCGGCCAGGTTATCGGCCTGGATCACGCCCTCGGCTTTGGCGTTGCAAAGAACCTGAAAGGCGTTCTGGCACGAACAGGGGCCGACCTGGTGCTCCACACCACCAGCTCCTATTTTGACCAGTTCAAAGATCAGGTTGTCGAGATCTTGGCAGCCGGACTGGACATCGTCTCGACGGCTGAGGAACTCTCTTTCCCCTGGCTGGCTCACCCTGAGGAGGCCGCCGAGATCGATGCCCTGGCCAGGCGTGCTGGCAAGACCGTCCTGGGCACCGGCGTCAACCCCGGCTTTATCATGGATGCCCTACCCCTCAGCCTGACGGCCATCTGCCAGCGGGTGGATCGCGTGGAGGTGACCCGCATCATCAACGCCTCTACCCGGCGCGGGCCATTCCAGGCCAAGATCGGCTCGGGGATGACGGTTGAAGCGTTCAACGCCAAGATGGCCGAGGGCCGCATGGGCCACGTGGGCCTGCCCGAGTCCGTAGGCATGGTCTTTGACACGCTGGGCAGGAAGCTGGCTCGCTACGAGTCTGCCGTCGAGCCCGTCGTGGCCGACGATGCGGTCGCGACCGAGCACTTTGAGGTGCAGCCAGGGCAGGTGAGAGGCCTCAAGCAGGTGGCCAAGGGCTATACCGATGAGGGCGAGTTCATGACCCTGACCTTCATCGCCGCCCTGGAGGCCGGGGAGGATGGAGACACGGTCAAGATCACGGGCAAACCCGATCTGGAGGTCAGGCTCAAGGGCACCAACGGAGACCTGGCCACGGTCGCCATCGCCGTCAACGCCGTTCGCCGCGTGAAAGAGGCTGCGCCGGGCCTGGTCACCATGCGGGACCTGCCCATCGTAACTACCTGGTAACGCTCTGTCACACCGAGGTCAGCACGAATAAAAAAATGGAGTGGGGCCGAATGCTCTCGCCCCACTCCCCGGTACCTCGTTGCTTGGTCTGGTCCTCAGCCGCCCAGATAGGCCCTCTTTACCTCGGGGTGTTCCATAAGTTCTTCCGACTTGCCCTCCAGCACAATGTTGCCGGTCTCCAAGACGTAGCCCCGCTGGGCAAATCTGAGCGCCATGCGCGCATTCTGCTCGACGAGCAGGATGGTTGTCCCCTCCTTGTTGATCTGTTTCAGCGCCTCGAACACCCCCAACATAAGTAGCGGAGCCAATCCCATGGACGGCTCATCCAGAAGCATCACCTTCCTGCCGCTCATGAACGCCCTGCCAACAGCCAGCATCTGTTGCTCGCCACCGCTCAGCGTCCCGGCCTTCTGAGTCTTTCTCTCGTCCAGGCGAGGAAAGATCGCAAACACGCGCTCCAGGTCCCGCTCGATCTCTGAACCGTTCTTGCGGGCGTACGTGGCCAGCCTTAGGTTCTCCATGACTGTGAGGTTGCCGAATAGGCGCCGGCCCTCGGGCACGTGGGAGATACCCAGCTCGCTCACCACTTTGTCGGCCGGATATGCCAGCAGGTCCTGTCCCTTGTAGGTCATCTTTGTGCCCGGTTCCGCAGGGATCAAGCGAGAGACCGCCCGCAAAGTAGTGCTCTTTCCCGCTCCATTGGCGCCAATGATGCAAACGATCTCTCCTTCTTCGATCTGGAAGCTTACGCCATGGAGGGCCTTGATCTCACCATAGGAAACCCGCAGGTTCTCCACTGATAGCAACATCAGGTCACATCCTCCTTGCCCAGGTAGGCGTCGATCACCTCCGGGTTGTTCTGGATCTCTTGCGGTGTCCCCTCGGCGATAACCTCCCCGAAGACCAGTGTCTGGATGATCTCGCACAGTTCCATGACGAACTTCATTCTATGTTCGATGAGAAAGATGGCCAGGCCCAACTCGGCATGGATCCGCCGGATGATCGCCATCATCTGAACCAACTCCTCCGGGTTCATGCCAGCCGTGGGCTCGTCCAGAAACAGGACCTTGGGGTTCGTGGCCAAGGCCCTGGCCATCTCTACCCGCCTCTGTGCACCGTAGGGCAGATTGGTCACCAGTTGGTCGGCAACGTGGCTGACTCCTACCAGATCCAGGAGATCGAGCGCTTTCTCTTCGAACTCGGCTTCTTGTCTGTGCCGTTTGGATGTGCCAAAGAAGGCACCGATCAGCCCGTACTCGATCTGGGCGTACTGGGACATCTTGACGTGTTCGAGGACCGTCATGTGCCGCCACAGCCGCAGGTTCTGGAAAGTACGGCCGATCCCCATCGAGGCGATTTCGTGAGGTTTCAAACCCGTGATCTCGGTGCCGTCCAGGAAAATACCGCCTTCTGTCGGTGTGTAGCGCCCCGTGATGAGATTAAAGATGGTGGTCTTGCCCGCGCCGTTGGGACCAATCAGCCCTCTGATCTGGCCTGGTTCGATCTCCAGGCTATAGTCGTGTACGGCCCGCAAGCCTCCGAACCAATGGGTCATGTCTGTCACTTGAAGCAGTGCCATGTGCTTCACCTCATTCCTCTGAGGTCACTTGAGCCGGGCGAGCAGGCTCGGCATCTGGGCCGCCTGATTTCTCCTTGGGCTCGAGGAGCTTTCGGATGTCGAATTCTCTGAAGGCAATCATGCCCGTCGGACGGAAGATCATCAACAGGATGAGCAGGACGGGAATAATGATCCATTTCCACAGCTCCAGGGGGCGAAGAGCCTCGCTAAGGAGCGAATAGCCTGTCGCGCCGACGATGGAACCGACGACCGAGTTCAGTCCGCCCAGGTAGACCATGGCCAGCACCTCGGCCAGCTTCTTCAGGCCAAAGGTGTCCGGATTGACATATCTGAGTACGTGAGCGAAGAGGCCACCGGCCAGGCCGGCCCAGAATGCAGCAAACAGGAAGGCCAGCATCTTGGTACGGCGCGTATCAACCGTCATGGCATCGGCTGCCAGTTCGCCATCGCGCACGGCATTCAGTGCCTTTCCCATCGTAGATCGCACGAAATTGTTGATGGTCCAGATACACAGCACGGTCCAAATGAACACCACCGGCAAGGATGCCCAGTCTGGCTGGCCGCTCAGGCCACGCGCCCCTCCAACGGCCTCCACATTCTCGAAGAAACTCTTGACGATGAACATGAACGCCAGCGAAATGATGGCCAGGTAATCTCCCCGTGTCCGGAAAGAGGGGACGGCTACGAGCAGGGCGCCCACGGCGGACACGATCCCGGCCAGGATCAGGACAACAGGGAACATGAAAGGTCCCATGGCCTCAGGCAGCAGCGGGGCCCCGAACGTATTGTCCTGGACGAAAAGGACGACCGTGAACGCAGATGCTACATAGGCGCCCAGGGCCATGAAGCCAGGATGCG
>JASFHU010000051.1:0-13007 GCA_050123055.1 Anaerolineae bacterium | reverse complement strand
GCCCATCTTGGTGGAGACTATCTTTGACACCATCCGCGAGATCAACAGCCTGGGAGTAACCATCCTGTTGGTGGAGCAGAATGCACTGATGGCCCTCTCCGTAGCCAAACGAGGCTATGTGCTGGAGACTGGCGAGATTGTCCTGAAGGACTCGGCCAATGCACTCCAGGAGAACGAGATGGTGCGCAAAGCATATCTGGGCGAAGAGTAGTCACTGGCGCCAAACGGCCCCTTGAATCTGGAAACCCCCGGCGCAAACCGGGGGTTTTCGTGCCTGGCAGCCAGGATGAGCAGAATCGTCTCCCAGCGAAACGCAAAGCGACTCGGATACGCCGTGTGCGCGGTTTTGGTTGCACTGCTGCTTGCAGGCGGCTGCGCCTCCATTGCTCGCGACCCAGAGCCCGGCACTCCTCAAGCTACGCAGACCATGGCTGACCCCATAGATGCCTGGTCTGCGCTGCTACAGAGAGCGCCCCATCCCTACCTCCTACCGCTGCCACCAACCAAGCGAACCAGCCTGGATGGCACCTTTACCAAGGTCGAGCTGAAAGAGAGCCCACCGGTTCACTGTTTGCGGTGTCCAGACTATGCCCCCGAGGGCGGCATCTGGAAGTTGAACCTGGACAGGGGCACTTTCCGAATCTTACACCAGGAAACAGATTGGAAGAGCATCGGATCTTATGTCGTCACCCAGGATCGCTGGACGAGCGGCGCACCAGATCAGCTCCTGCTCTTCAACGATCCCACCTGTCCAGACGCCATCGGCCTTTACACCTGGAAGCTGAAAGCGGGGAAGCTGTTTCTGGAGGTGATCGACGACACATGCGCGATCTATCTCCGGGCGATGAATCTGACCAATCTACCCTGGCTATCGTGCCAGCCGCCAAACGTAGAGGCTGGCATCACCAACCACTGGCTCAAGCCGCCCGGCTGTGAATGACGGTTCGGGCGAGAATCTAATCTGACGTTCCAAGAACTCCGTCAGACCCTGTCACGGCGGGCAGTTGGACCGTAAACGTGCTTCCCTGCCCGGGCTGGCTCTCGACCGAGACCCCTCCGCCGTGTTTCTCCACGATCTCTTTTACTAGCGCCAGGCCCAAGCCACAACCGCCATGGGTTCGCCGGGTCGTACCATCCACCTGGTAGAAGCGATCAAAGATCCTCTCCTGATCCTCAGGCGCGATACCGATGCCGGTATCGGCCACCTGGAGCATCACCTCGGCGTCGTGCTCGCTCAGGCGCACTGTGACCCGCCCACCGCTCGACGTGAACTTGAGCGCATTCCCTATCAGGTTGTCCACCACCCGACGCAGGTGCTCTGCATCGCCCAGCACAGTCGGTACCTGGTTAGAGATGTCGCCCTGCAGTTCCAGACCAGCCTGGTCAGCCAGTACCTGAAAGTCCTTCATCGCCTCGCCAACCAGTTCGCTCAATGAGACCGGCTCCCACACCGGCTCGCGCATCTCGCTCTCCAATATGGCCGTAATGTTCCCGATCAGGTCTCGCAGTACACAGGCCCGCTGCACGATGATGTTCAACGGACCCTGCTGTTCAGGCCTCACCTCTCCCAGCTCACCCGCCGCCAACAGCTCTGCATAGCCCAGGATCATGGACAGTGGAGTACGGAGTTCATGGGAGACATTCTGGATGAACTGATTCTTGAGACGATCCAATTCACGCTGCTGGTCCAACGCCCGGGCGAGCTCTATCGTGCGCTGCTGCCCTATGGAATACATTCTTGCGTTCTCGAGCGCGACCGCGATCTGTCGTCCCATGATCGACAGCAGGCTCAGGTCACTTTGGGTCAGGGCGGCTGCTCGTGCGCTCGAGGTGGGCTGAACGAGAATCAATATCCCGACGTCTTGATTTCCCGTACAAAGGGGAACGGCCACCAGGGCCTCGCCACCCGATCCAGATACCAGCGCACCCAGAGGCATCTCCAGTTCATCCAGCGGGCCCGTATCCCATACAAGGACATCCTGTGCCTCAAGCGCTTGCCTGGGGATACCTCCGTCATCTGCAACTCGCATCCCGCCAATCGACCGCTCCAACAGGCCCATGGTCGCCACAACGTACAGATCATCCGTCCGTTCATCAATCAACATGAGCGCTGCCCGGGTGGCACCCATCTGTCGCGCTACAACCTCCAGAAGCCTCCTGGACAGTTCTGCTTCGTCGCCTTCAGTCATCAGCGTCTGGCCCAAGACCATGATGGGCAACTGGGCGCGCAGGCGAAGTCGCTCCTGCTCCTTCTGCCTTTGCGCCAGAGCCGATTCGATGGCAGCATAGAACTCTTCGATGCCGAAAGGTTTGAGAAGGATTCCCCGCGCACCTGAGTTCAGGGCCTCGATGACCCGATTCATCGTCGCATAGCCCGTGATCATCACCGTCGTGAGATTGGGATCCAGGGCCACCCCCCAGCGCAGCACCATCAGACCATCCACGTCCGGCATTCTGATATCGACCACCAGCAGGTCAAAGCTCTCTGCCTCCAGCAGGGCAATGGCTTCCTGGCCGCCGGTGACCCCCTTCACTTGATAGCCCTGCTCAGACAAAAGTTGAACGCACAATTGAACGATCTGTGGTTCGTCGTCCGCTATCAGGATCCGTTCATTTGCCATCCGCGACCTCCCCCCGTGGACACATCCCCAGGCAGCCAGACTGTGAGCGAGCTTGAAAAGACGAGGACTGTCGGCCCTCAGAGCGCTCCCCCCCTGCAGATCCAGGCACACATTGGCCCATTACCGGAGAGCAGCCCAGCATCTGAGTCTCGCGGGGATCATTATATCACAAAACGCATCTTTTCAATAAACCGAGGAAGATGGGTGTGTGTGCGGGTGGAAACGCCGCCCGTACACACCTCAGCCCCACTTGTGGAGAAGATACACAAAACAGGGCAAACGGGAAGACCTGACAGGATCAGCCGCTCTCGCTCTCCAACCCCAGTTCACGATGCAAAAAGAGTACCGTATCATGCACCTGCTCCTCAGGAATGCAGAACGAAACGCTGTACTCCGTCGCTGCCTGGGCGACAGCGATGACGCGTGTACCATGCTTGCCCAATGCTGCAAAGGCATGGGAAACAATGCCATCCCCGTTCCAGTCCGGAACTCCCACCACAGAGATGGTAGCCACCTGCTCCCTGGTGCCCAAATTGTACGCACTGCCGGGCTTGCCGCCATCGAATTCGCGTTCAAGGATCTTCAAGCAATGGGCTTGGTCTTGCTGGTGTACGATCAGGTTGAGGCTGTGCTCCGAGAAGGATTGGGAGAACATAAGCACATCGACCCCGGTCTCGCTGAGCTTCTGGAGGGCGCGGGCGGCCATCTGTAGCGCCCACGAGTCATCCTGGCTGCCAATGGCGATCAGGCTCAAGCCCGTAGTGGAAATGATCGCCGGCAGCAACTCACGGTCCGAACTGGGCGATTCGACGATCAGCGTGCCGCGATGCTTGGGGTTGAAGCTATTGACGATGCGCAGAGGAATGCCGCGCTCGATGACTGGCTGAATCGTCTTCGGATGCAGCACCTCCGCGCCGAAATAGGCCAGGTCGGCAGCCTCAGTGTAGGACAGCTCGGTCAAGGTCCGTGCAGAGGGTACGAGGTTCGGATCGGCTGTGAGGATGCCATCCACATCGCTCCAGATCCAGACCTCGTCGGCGTCCAGGCAGACGCCTATGATGGCGGCTGATAGGTCGCTCCCCCCGCGCCCCAGGGTGGTGGTCACCCCCTGCTCAGTCGCGCCGATGAACCCGGTGACGATCGGCAAGACCTCCCGCTCGACCAGGGGCATGATCTTCTGCTGCAGTCGCTCCCGTGTCTGTTCCATCAGCGGGACCGCCGCGCCAAAATGATCGTCGGTGACGATCAGATCCGTCGCACTGACAGCTTGGGCACGCACACCGCGCTCCCTCAATACCGCAGCCAGGATGCTCGACGAAAGCCGCTCGCCAAAAGAGGCTACAGCGTCACCGCCGCGAGCCGTCAGTTCCCCCAACATGGCAATGCTCCGGTAGAAGCGCTCCAACTCGTGCATCTGATCCTCTACCAGCCCGCCCACGTCTAGACGCTCTCGGCTCCGGGTCAGCAGCGTCTCGACGATCTCCAGGTGCCGGGTCAGCAGTCCAGCCTTGATCTCCCGATACACACGGTCCCTGCCCTCGGCCGCCGCTCGAGCCCCGGCGATCAACTGGTTGGTCACGCCACTCATCGCTGACACGACGCCCACAGTCTGGGCTGCGACCGGGTTCCCAGCCGCGTTGTGATGGGTCAACAGGATATCGGCTACTTCGGTAAAGCGCTGGGCATCTCCCACCGAGGTCCCCCCGAACTTGTGTACGATCATGCACCCCTCCGTCTCCAGATCACCTTTCGAATTCGGCCCTCTCTCACCGACCCGTACACTGTAATGGCAACGGAAGCCGTCTGACCAGCCCGACAGCGACCGAGTCTGGTTCTTGGTCGACGCGCTACTACGAACCAGAGACCAGTTTACTCCGTTGTATGCGATATTCCATCCAGGGCCTGTTCCAGGTCAGCGATCAGATCCTCAGCATCCTCGATACCCAGCGCATAGCGCACCAGATTGTCGGCGATGCCCGCCTGGCGACGCTCCTCAGGTTTTATAGAGATCAGGATCGCCTGCTGCTGGGCGATGCTTTCCACCCCGCCCAGGGTTGGCCCGATGTAGGGTAGGCGCAGGCGATCGATGAACCGTCCCGTCTGCTCCATGTCCCCCTTGACATCAAAGCTGACCACGCCGCCGAACCCGGTCATCTGTCGCCGGGCGATCTCATGGTCAGGATGGCTGGCCAGGCCAGGATAGTAAACCCGCTCGACGGCCGGATGCCCCTCCAGGAACTGGGCAACCCGCAGCCCACTCTCATTCTGTCGGCGGACGCGTAGGTCGAGGGTCTTGATCCCGCGCAACAACAGATACACGTCGTGGGGACTGCTCACCCCGCCCAATACCCCACGCGCCTCCTTGATCTTGGCCAGCCTGTCGCGAGAGCCAATGACTGCCCCGGCCAAAAGATCGTTGTGTCCGGCCAGGTACTTGGTCGCACTCTGGATGACCAGATCCAGACCATGTTCCAGGGGCCGCATATTGATCGGCGTGGCAAAGGTGCTATCGATGGCCGTGGTGATGCCATGCTTGCCCGCCAGTGTCACCAGGTGCGACAGATCCATGACCCGCAGGTAAGGATTGGTTGGGCTCTCGGCAAAGATCAGGCGCGTGGTGGGACGGATAGCTGCGGTCAAGGCTGCACTATCATCGATCGGCACAACGGTCGTTTCGATCCCCCACCGTTGCAGGAAACTGGCGGCAAAATCGTACGTGCGGCGGTAGACGCCGCTGACCAGCACCAGGTGATCGCCGGCCGACAGGAGGGCCAGGATCGTGGTCGTGATGGCACTCATCCCACTGGCAAAGAGCAGCGCCTCTTCGCCGCCTTCAAGGGAAGCCAGCTTGCGTTCGGCCGCGCGCTGCGTCGGGTTGCTGTAGCGTCCGTACTCATGCCGCGGATCGGGCTCACCATCCGCCTTCCGCTGCATAAAGTCCAGGATCTCTGCCGTGTTGGCAAAAGTGTACGTTGAAGTCTGGACAATGGGGGTCGTCAGTGCACCGTCGAGCTTGCGCTTCAACTCGCCGGCGTGCACCGCCTTGGTCGAAAAATGATCTGTCATCCGTCCTCTCCTCTGCTAGAGTTTTGACTCTCAAGCGACCGAGCTCCATCCCTCAGAGAGGATGAGGAGAGACTCAAAAAGCCTCTCCTGCGGGCATATGCCGGTTGAAGAGGCTTCTATCTGGACTACTGTGCTCTCATCTTCCAGATCCCGCAACGGGTCTGCCGGAATTGGCACCATGCTACCGGTTCGAGGCTCTCCTTTGCGCCAACGCGAGAACGTCGAACGCCAAACTGGTTGCCGAGGCTTCACAGGGCCGGTCCCTCCACCTCTCTTGATGAATAGGTTCTCATCGCTTGTATTCAATTGGCGAAGATACTACCACAACTGGGACAAATTGTCAAACCAGATCCTCGTCCCGCAGGGCACTCCAGCCCATAAAGTCGCCGGTGTGGGCCGTGCCGTAGCGGGCGTGCATCTCCTCCAATGCTCGCTGCACCTCATCCGCAATGGCCTGCCTTCGCCTGCTTGCTCGCTGCGCTGCCAGCAGGCGGTTGAGGGCAAAGAGATAGGCTCGCGTACTGGCCACAATGATGTCGGTATCGGCGCCGCGACCCAGGAAGGCGCGCATCTCCGTCTCTCCGCTATCACCCAATGGCACCTGGCCCTGGATCCGAACAGCCACCTTGCCCAGCGCATCTACGCCCTCGGTCATCGCTTGTACCGAGAACTCGAGAAGTTCATTCGGCAGGTTTAGGATGCTGTCCACCGCCTTGAAAGCAGCATCGACCGGCCCATTGCCGTGGCTGGTAGCCCACACCGGGTCGCCTTCTGGACCCTGCAAACAGACGGCGGCAATGGGTAGCGCATTGGTGCCACACGTGACCTGCGCATCCACCAGTTCGTAGGTCTCCTCCATGAATACCGTCGTCTCACCGCTGACAATGGCCTCCAGATCACGGAGTCCCAGATCTGGCTTCTTTTTGGCCACCGACCGGAACTGGTTATAGACGTGCTCAAACTCGATATCGTCCAGGCTAAAGCCCAACTCGCTCAACTGGCGGCGAAGTCCTTGCCGCCCGGTCAGGAGGGGGATGGAACGCTTTGTTTCCAGGATGCCAACGTCGGCCGGGTCAATGACCTCGGCGTCCGTCTGCCCGCGCAAGACGCCATTCTGATACATGCCCGAGGTGTAGGCAAAGGCCTTGTCACCGACGATGGCCTTGTTGGGCTGAATCGACAGGCCAGTCAGGTGGCTGACCAACTGGCTGGCTGGAAAGATCAGCCGCGAGTCGAGGCCCGTATCCAGACCCAGTGCCTCCCTACGGGCATGCATGGCCATCACCACCTCCTCGAGGCGGGCATTGCCCGTTCGCTCGCCGATCCCATTGACAGCGCACTCTACCTGGCGCGCCCCGTTCACCACCGCCTCGAGCGCGTTGGCAGTAGCCATGCCCAGGTCGTTGTGACAGTGCACCGACAGAACCGCCTGGTTGATGTTGGGCACATTCTCGCAGATACCCCTCACCAGCCTGCCCCACTCGGAGGGAACGTAAAAGCCAATGGCATCGGCCACATTGATCGTCGTGGCCCCTGCCTCGATGACGGCTTCAAGTACACGGTAGAGATACTCTACGTCGGCCCGGCAGGCATCAGCAGCATAGTATTGCACGTCGTCTACATAGCGACGCGCATAGCGGACCGCAGCTACCCCCATTTCCAGTGCCTCTTTGCGCGTCGTCTTGAGCTTACCGACAACGTAGGAATCGGACACCCCCAGGCCAATCTGCACCCGCGGCCGGGCCGCTCCCTTGAGCGCCGCCACTGCCACGTCAATGTCCTCTTCTCGTGCGCGGGCCAATGCACAGACGACACTCTCTTGGATCTCTCCCGCCAGACCCTGTACCGCCTCAAAGTCTCGCGGCGAAGAGATGGGAAAGCCTGCTTGGATTACGTCAACACCCATCTGCTCCAGCAGGCGGGCGATCTCGAGCTTCTCCTCCAGGTTGAGACTCACACCAGGCGACTGCCCGCCCCCGTACAGCGTTGCGTCAAAGATCTTGACCTGTTCCATCTCTCTCCTCCTTGGGCGTTGCCCACAAACCACTAATCAGCCTCTCCATTAAGCAGCGCATACTCCAGGCTGTCGGCAAGCGCCTGCCAACTGGCTTCGATGATGTTGGTCGAGCTGCCCACGGTACTCCACCTGCGACGACCATTCGCAGAATCGATGAGCACGCGTGTCTGCGCCGCCGTCCCCGCTCCTCCGTCCAGGATACGGACCTTATAGTCCGTCAGCCGCACATCTGCCAGGCGGGGATAGATGGGCAACAGGGCCTTCCGCACTGCGGCGTCGAGGGCATTGACCGGTCCGTTACCATCCGCCGCTGTGTGCATCACCTGATCGCCCACCTGCACCTTGACAGTAGCCTCTGCGGCCATGCTTCCATCATCACCTTCGAGCACCAGTACGTGAAAGTCGAGCAGCTCGAAGGGTGGCGTATAGTTTGGCCGCCCCCGACGGATCAGCAGCTCTACCGACCCCTCGGCTCCCTCGAATTGGAAACCTTGATTCTCTAACTCCTTGATCCGCTCCAGTACACGCCGGCTTTCTACGCCATCGGGCAGATCTAGCCCATACTCTTGCGCTTTGTAGGTGATGTTGCTCTTGCCCGAAAGCTCAGAGACCACCACACGCATCCGATTGCCGACCAGAGCCGGATCGATGTGCTGGTAGCTATCCTCGCACTAGAGCAGCGCATTGACGTGGATCCCACCCTTGTGCGCAAAGGCGCTGTAGCCCACGTAGGCTTGCTGGCGTGGCAAGCGCAGGTTGGCCAGCTCGCTGACGTAGCGGGCGGTCTCCCGCAGGGTGGCCAATTGTTCCTCACTCACACAGTCATAGCCCATCTTTAGCTTGAGTGCCGGGATGACCGAGCACAGGTTGGCGTTCCCGCACCTCTCCCCATACCCATTGATCGTGCCCTGTACCTGGCTGGCGCCCATCTCCACCGCCACCAGCGAGTTGGCCACCGCCACCTCACCATCGTTGTGGGCGTGGATACCCAAAGGTGTGGTGGTCGCCCGCCGGACCTCAGCCACGACCTCGGCCACAGTGGATGGCAGCGAGCCGCCATTGGTATCGCATAACACCAACACATCGGCGCCCGCATCTGCTGCGGCGGCCAGGGTCTGCATGGCATAGGCAGGATCGGCCCGGTAGCCGTCAAAAAAGTGCTCGGCGTCATAGATCACTTTGCGCCCCAACGACTTGAGATGCCGGACACTGTCGCCAATGAGGCGCAGATTCTCCTCCAAGGTGGTATTGAGCACTTGCAGGACGTGCAGATCCCAACTCTTGCCGACGATGGCCACCGCTGGCGTGTTGGTGGCGATCAGCGCCCTGATGTTGGCATCCTCCTCAACGGCAACACCGGCCCGCCTCGTACTACCAAAGGAAACCACCACCGCCTGCTCCAGGTCCAGTTCTGGTACTCGCTCAAAGAAGGCCATGTCCTTGGGGTTGGAGCCAGGCCACCCGCCCTCGACATAGTTCACCCCAAGCTGATCCAGCTTGCGAGCGATCTTGAGCTTGTCGTCCACCGAAAACGAGATGCCCTCACTTTGCGCCCCATCGCGCAGGGTTGTATCATACAGCTTTAAATCCACTTCCGCCCTGCCTTTCATTTTACCGGAGTCAGCCACCCGTGACGGTCGGGGACACGCCCCTCGACGATATCAAAAAACGCCTTGTTCAGCTTGGTCGTAATCGGTCCTCGCTTGCCTTCTCCCACCTTGATACCATCCACCGACCGGACCGGCGTGATCTCGGCGGCGGTGCCGCAGAAAAAGACCTCGTCGGCCACATACAATATCTCACGGGGGATCATCTCTTCGTGCACCTCCAGGCCCATCTCTTCCGCCAGGGTGAGGACACAGCGCCGCGTGATGCCGTCCAGAATCGAGCTGGCCAGGGGGGGAGTGCTGATGCGTCCGTTTCGCACCACAAAGATGTTCTCCCCGCTCCCCTCGCTCACATAACCCTTGACGTCCAGGGCAATCCCCTCTGTGTATCCATGATCCACCGCTTCCATGACGACGAGTTGTGAGTTAATATACTGCCCGCCGATCTTGGCTGCTGCCGGGTAGGTGTTGGGTGCCATCCTGTGCCACGAGCTGACTCCCACATCTACTCCCTTTTCCAGCGCGCCCTCTCCCAAGTACTTGCCCATATACACGGTAAGGATACTGACATGTGTCGGTACCGACCGCCCGTCCACGTTCCAGGTACCCCAGCCCCGGAAGACGATAGGCCGGATGTAGCACTCGTTGAGTCCGTTCGCCTTGATCGTGTCCATGATAGCCTGGCGGACCTCCTCCCGGCTATACGGAATCTCCATCCGGTAGACCTTGCAGGAGGCCCACATCCGATCGAGGTGTTCCTCCAGGCAAAAGACAGCCGGACCCTCTGAAAAACCGTAGGCGCGGATGCCTTCAAACACACTGGAGCCATAGTGCAAAGCATGAACGCTCACGTGCACCGTCGCGTCATCCCAAGGGACCAACTGTCCGTCAAGCCAAACTTTGTCCGTCTTTTGCATTGCCATCGTTTTCTCCTCCTTTGTGCCAGCACAAGCTAGCCTTGATTTCTCACCCTACAATGCCTCTATTACCAGGTCACCCATCTCCCGGGTCGTCGCCGGCGTTTGACCCGGCAGTGCCAGGTCGGCCGTACGGTGCCCGGCCTCCAGGACCGTGGCGACAGCCGATTCCACGGCTTGGGCTTCCTCCTCGAGCCCGAGCGAGTATCGCAAGAGCATGGCCCCGCTAAGGATGGCGGCCAACGGGTTGGCCATTCCCTGTCCCGCAATGTCCGGCGCCGAGCCGTGGATAGGCTCGTATAGGCCAAAGCGTCCCTCACCCAGTGAGGCAGAGGGCAACATACCCATCGAGCCGGCCAGTACGGAGGTCTCATCACTCAGGATATCGCCAAATTGGTTGCCCGTCAGGATGACGTCAAAGTCCCGTGGCCGCTTGATCAGGTGCATCGTGATCGCGTCAACCAACAGGTGCTCCAACTCCACGTCCGGGTAGTGCTGGGCTACTGCATCGACAGTCCTCCGCCAGAGCCGGGAACAGGCCAGTACGTTGGCCTTGTCCACCGAGGTGACCTTGCGCCGCCTTTTCTGGGCGGTGCGGAAGGCCAGGTGAGCAATGCGCTCCACCTCGGCGCGCGTGTAGACCATCGTGTCCACCGCCCGCTCCTTACCTTCCACCCGGGGCTGGCCAAAATAGATACCACCGGTCAACTCGCGGACAACGACCAGATCCACGCCGCGCACCAGTTCCGGCCGCAATGGAGATGCATCGGCCAGCGCAGGATGCACCCACACCGGCCGTAGATTGGCATAAAGCTGCAGTGCCTTGCGCACGGCCAACAGCGCCTGCTCCGGACGCTTCTCTGCCCGGGGGTCATCATACTTGGGATCGCCCACCGCACCAAAGAGGACGGCGTCCGACGCCTGGCAAAGGGCCAGCGTCTTCTCAGGCAGAGGCTCGCCGGTGGCATCCATGGCCGCCCCACCCACCAATCCGGCCTCCAGCTCAAAGCGAGTTCCACAGCGGTCGCCGACCGCGCGTAGCACCCGCTCCGCCTCGGCGATCACCTCCTGGCCGATACCATCCCCCGGAAGGACGGCGATACGATAGTCAGCGTTCTCTTTGCTCGATCCTGTCACTGAATACGCTCCTTGCAACGATTGATCCGCCACGACTCGGCTGCTCTCGCTACGCTACTGTTGACCATCGTCCAGGCGCTGCCGCGTGTAGGATACCAGTCCTCCAGCATTGATGATGTCCATCATGAAAGGCGGATAGGGTTCGGCCTGAAAGACTGCCCCCGTGGTCAGGTTCTTAATCCGGCCAGTTTCCAGGTCGATGTCCAACACTTGACCGCCCTCTACACCCTCTACCGCTGCCGGTGATTCCAGGATCGGCAGGCCGACATTGATTGCATTGCGGTAAAAGATACGGGCAAAGCTCCGCGCCACCACGCAGCTTACGCCGGCCCCCTTGATGGCCAACGGCGCGTGCTCCCGCGAAGAGCCGCTACCAAAGTTCTCCCCGGCAACGATCACGTCGCCAGGCTGCACCGCCTTGGCAAACCCTGGATCCAGGTCCTCCATGCAGTGCTTCGCCAGTTCCTCCGCCGTGTGCACGTTCAAGTAGCGTGCCGGAATGATCACGTCGGTGTCCACGTTGTCGCCGTATATCCAAGTACGCCCCTGCATCTTCATCGTGTGCTCCTCACCCCATGTCCAATCCTGCACCTCACAGTTCACCCGGATGGGCAATGACGCCTGCCACCGCCGACGCAGCGGCAACTGCTGGACCGGCCAAGTAGACCTCGCTCTCTCGATGGCCCATGCGTCCGCGAAAGTTGCGGTTGGTGGTGCTCACCGCCCGCTCGCCAGCAGCCAAGACGCCCATATGTCCCCCCAGGCAGGGACCGCAGGTGGGCGTGCTAAAAGCAGCACCTGCCTCGATAAAGGTCTCGACCAACCCTGCGCGCACCGCATCCAGGTACACCTCCTGGCTGCCCGGTATGATAATGCAGCGCACATCGGGGTGCACCCGGCGACCGCGCAGCACATCCGCTGCCACCTGCAGGTCGGACAGGCGTCCGTTGGTGCAAGAACCGATGATCGCCTGGTCGACATGCACCTCCCCCGCCTGGACCACCGGGCGGCTGTTCTCCGGCAAATGGGGAAAGGCCACCTGTGGCTCGATCTGGCTGACATCGATCTCGACGACCTGCGCATAGTCCGCCTCCGCGTCGGCCTCGAACGCCCTGTAAGGTCGCTTGGCGCGCCCATCCACATAAGCCCGCGTTGTTTCGTCCACAGCAAAAAGGCCTGTTTTGGCCCCCGCCTCGATGGCCATGTTGGCCATCGTAAGGCGGCCGTCAATCGACAACGCATCCATCGTCGGGCCAGCGAACTCGATCGCCATGTAGCGCGCACCGCCGACGCCGATCTGGCCGATGGTGTAGAGGATCAGATCCTTGCCGTCAACCCAGGGCTGCAGCTCGCCATGATACTCGATCCGCATCGTTTCCGGCACGCGCATCCAGGTGCGCCCTGTCGCCATCGACACGGCGATGTCAGTACTCCCCATGCCCGTCGCAAAGGCACCCAGCGCCCCGTAGGTACAGGTATGCGAATCGGCGCCCACGACGACGTCACCTGGCACCACCAAACCCTGCTCTGGCAGCAGCACGTGCTCGATGCCCATGCGGCCCACGTCAAAGTAGTTGGGCATCTCCTGTTCCTTGGCAAACTGGCGCAGGACCAGGCACTGTTGCGCTGACTTGATGTCCTT
>JASFHU010000050.1:0-13136 GCA_050123055.1 Anaerolineae bacterium | reverse complement strand
GCGGGAAACGCTCTCTGTGCAGGTCCACCCGGGCGACAGCTATGCCAGGGCGCGGGAAGGAGAACCCTTTGGCAAAGCCGAGGTCTGGTACATCCTGGACGTAGAACCTCAGTCATCGCTGATCCATGGTCTCAACCGTTCATTGACGCGCGCCGCCGCACAACACGCCATCGAAACCGGCAAGCTGCGAGAGGTTCTGGAGCACGTGCACGTGTCTCCCGGGGATGTGATCATGAACATGCCGGGAACCATCCACGCCCTCGGCGAGGGCCTCTTGCTGTACGAGCTGCAGCAGTCCTCCGACTTGACCTACAGGCTCTACGACTGGGACAGACGCGATCCCAATAGGCCCCTTCACATAGAAAAGTCCCTCGATGTGGCCCATCTGGAGCCCTATGCCGCACACAAGGTAGAGCCGGTCGAGATGGCGGAGGAGGGGGGCACGCGGGCGCTCCTCTGCGCCTGTCAGCATTTTGCTGCCGAGTTGCTCACGGTGAGGTCGCGCCTGTCCGAACTGCCCGCAGGGGCCTGCTTTCACGTCCTGACCGTTCTGCAGGGTACGGGACGGTTGCTCTATGGCGCGCGCTCCGAGCACGAGGTAGAGCTCCGAGCTGGCGAATCGCTCTTGGTGCCCGCCGCCGTCCAGGCCTACGAGTTACAAGCAGCCGGGGAATCTCTCCAGGTCATCAAGGCATACGTCCCTGACCTACTCAACGATATCCTGGTTCCCTTGCGTCAGAGGGGGATCCCCGAGGCCAAGATCGTCCAGTTGGGTGGTGAGCCCAAATACTCCGATCTCGGTCCCCCTGCCCAAGCCTCCGAGCCGCCTTTCCCCTGAGCATGCACTCGCACAGGGAGCGAGACACGTCATCCCACCATCTGCCCTGCTCGTCGCACCTTCTCCTCGGCATAGTAGGTATAGTCTCCCGGATACTCGGTCAGAGCGCCCTCCTCCAGTTCCACGATGTGCTCCACCACCCGGTCCAGGAGGTAGCGGTCGTGCGAGATGACCAAGACCGTTCCCTCGAACTCGTCGAGGGCGTTCTCCAACACCTCGCACGAGGGCAGATCCAGGTTATTGGTCGGCTCGTCCAGCAGCAAAAAGTTGGCATCAGAGAGCATGAGCTTGGCCAGTTGCAGGCGGCTCCGCTCCCCGCCCGATAGCTGGCGCACCGGTTTGCGGACCATCTCGTATGGGAAGAGAAAGCGCCCCAGGTGCCGCACCGCCTGCTGCTCGTACATCGGTCTGACCTGGCGGACCTCCTCGATCAGGGTCCTATCAAGATCCAGTGTCTCGTGCTCCTGCGCATAGAAGCCGACCCGCACACTGGGCCCGATCTTGATGGTGCCGCCCGTTGGCTCCTCGCGGCCCAGGATGCAGCGAAAGAGCAGGCTCTTGCCCGCCCCGTTGGGACCCAACAGTCCAACCCGCTCGCCATGCCATAGGAGAAGGTTCAACCCCGCCAGGATGATCTCTGTCCCATCTTTGCCGGCCGGGCTGTGAAACTCCTTGTCCAGGTCCACGATCTCCAACACCTTTCGCGAGCCGCGCCATCCATCGAGCTCAAGCCCCATGCGACGCCGTTCCAGGGTCGGCTTTTCGACCCGCTCCATGCGCTCCAGCATCTTACGCCGGCTGCGCGCTTGGCGGGCGTGCCGCTCGTCCACCACAAGGCTGGCCCAGTGTTCGAAACGGGCGATAGCCGCCTCGATGCGCGCGATCTCTTTCTGCTGGGCCTCGTAGCGCTGTTGCTGGCGGAGCAATCGCAACTGCTTTTCGACGGCGTACGCCGTATAGTTACCCCGGTAGATGGTCAGTCGCTGATCCTCTACTTCGGCAATGTGGGTCACCATTCTGTCCAGCAGGTAGCGATCGTGAGAGACAATGATCACCGTACCGGGAAAGCTGGCGATGAATTGCTCCAGATATGCCTTGCCTGCCAGATCCAGGTGGTTGTCGGGCTCGTCGAGGAGCAGCAGGCTCCGTTCTGCTCCCAGCGACCCGGTGCCGGCGGCCAGCAGCTTTGCCAGGCCCGCCAGCTTCTTCTGCCCCCCCGATAGGGCACCTACCGGCAGTTGCGTGTCTTTCTCATCCAGACCCAGCGTGCGCAGCGCCTCACGGGCCCGGTTTTCGTAGCGGTAGCCATCCAGCTTCTCAAACTCGATCTGAGCGCGACCGTGGGCCGCCAACACGCGTTCCAGTGCGGCCTCGTCGCCATAAACCTCCGGATCCGCCATCCTGCCTTCGAGTCGCTGTAGCTCGGCTTCCACGCGCACCAGGTCTTCCGATGCGCCCATTACCTCTTCCCAGACAGTGCGCTCGGGATCTAGCGCCGGTTCCTGGGCTAGGTAGCCGATCCGCAGCTCCTTCTCCCGGTACAAGAACCCACCGTCGGGCCTGATCTCTCCGGCCATGATGCGCAGCAACGTAGACTTGCCCGCGCCGTTGGGACCCACCAGCCCGATCTTTTGCCCGGCCTGGATCTCCCAGCTCAGCCCATCCAACACGGTCTGACTGCCATAGCTGTGGACGATGCCGTCCAGATTGACGACGATCACGCTTGACTACGCTCCGTCTCTATCTATCTCGAGTCTGTGTGACCAACGCCTTTGCGACCCCGACTTGGGGAAGAACATGAGCCTCTACATCGGCCTCGTTTTCCGGCATCGGCACATCACGGAAGAGGAACCAGTGCTCGACGTGCTCGACCGCCGCGCCCGGCTCCAAGGAAACCAGCGGGGCCAGGCTTTCGGCCTCCAAAAAGTCGGCGTTGGTAAAGATCTCTGCCGAACAGCCCAGGTCGGGGTAGCTCGCTCCCGGGACATGATCGAACGTCTTGACGAACAGGTGTCCATTGCGTGCGTAGGCCAGCCACCCATCGGGCACCAGGGCACCAACTTTCTGCGGTGTTTCCATGTCAGGCTCCTGGCGCAGCAGCACATACCTGCTCCCCCATGTCCAGCGCCGGTCCGACATGTCGGTGTAGGCCCAGAGGGTGAGGGAACTCGTCGGCTGCAGGTTCTCCGCGTGGCTGCCCCGTGGAGGGAGGGGCAGGATAGCCACGCCGCCTTGGGCCATGACCGACAGGGACCACGGCGCCAGCTCCACCGGCCACAGGTTCTTGTTGCGTAGGCGGCCGGTCACGATCACGTGCGCTTCGTCCGGCGACAGCCAAAGGTCGATCTGCTTCTCGATCCCCGTGGTGGGCTCGGTGGATTGCACGATCCGCACAAAACCGTCCTGCTCTTTGACCTGGACCGGCTCATTGTCGGGGTAGTAGGTGCGTGGCTGAGCCTCGGGCGCGTGCCACAGCCGATACCCGCCATAGATGCGCCACTCGTCGCCGCCCGTCTGGCCCAGCATGTCGCTGAACTCTTTGAACTCGTTGTCCTGGCCCACAAAGCCCAGGCGGATGATTCGCGGGCCGACGTCCGCAGTCACCACCAGATCGACGAGACCGTTGGATAGACGGTAGCAGTTCGGCCAGCCCTTGTACGAGATTCTTTCCATCTGGTTCCTCCATGATCCCTGATTGCGGGTTAGGCTTTCTTGTTCAAGAAACGCCGGATCACAGTGATGTCGTCGTGCAATTGGATCCGATCGCCAGCCTTCAGCTCCGTGAGTGGTTTGCTGCTCCAGCTCCGGTTATCCATCTGAAAGACTCCCAGGCGGACACCCAGTTTGGCGTACTGCTTCTGCAAGTAGGCCAGCCCGGTCAGCCAACCTTCACTATCGATGGAACAACTGGTCACGGCGCCGACTATACGTCCCTTGCGGCTGACCACCACGTCGCCCTGCCTGGGCATGCGGGCGTGCTCTTCGTCAAAGCGGAATCGCACAAGCTGCGCCTTGCGTGCTCGCTCGTGCTCGATATACGCCGCCTTGCCAACAAAGAACGGCTTGTAGAGTTTGACATAGGGCGCAAAGCCCGCGTCGGCTGGGTTTAGGGCCAGGGGCCCGCCGAGTTCATGACCATAGAGGGGCAATCCTGCCTCTGTGCGCAGGCTATCCCGAGCCGCCAACCCAACCGGCTGCAAGCCAAACGATTCCCCGGCTTCAAGCAACGCGTGCCAAAGAGCGGCTGCAGCAGCAGGATGGACAAAGATCTCAAAGGCCGTGGGCTCGCCGGTGTAGCCCGTGCTGGCCAGATAGAGATCGTATCCGGCCAGCCGGCCATGAATGATCTCGTTGCGCTTCATCTCCCGCAACGGCTCACAGAGCGAGTCGGCCTCGTCGAGCATGGAGAGCAGAATGTCCCGCGAGCGGGGACCCTGCAGGGCGAGTTGGGCCCGCATCTCGCCGCCCAGGGCGGGATCGTGCATGTTACGAATGACGACCGATTCGGTGCCCAGGGCGCGCGACCAGGGCCGCTCCGGATCGATCATCACCTCTCCCCTGCGGACAGCGTTCACCCAGGCCCAATCCTTGTCGGTGTTGGCGGCATTCACCACCATCCAATATCGTTCCTTCTCCAGGCGGTAGACATAGATGTCATCCAGTACTTGCCCCCTGTGATCCAGCAGGTAAGAGTAGTGCGCTTGTCCTTCGTCTAGCAGCGATATGTCGTTGGTGGTGATGGTGTTGAGAAACAGATGCACGTTCTCACCACTGAATTCGAACAGCCCCATGTGGCTGACGTCGAACAGGCCAGCTTGCTGGCGCACGGTCAGGTGTTCCTCCTGCACAGATGCATAGCGAATGGGCATCTCCCAGCCGGCAAATGGGGCGATCTTGGCCTCCAGTCTGCGGTGCACGTCGTACAGCGCGGTACGCTTCAGTGGAGCCTCCTCCGGCTCCTCCCGGGCAAAAGCGGGCATCGACTCGAATCCTCCAGGCGCATCAGCCCGCGCCCGCTGTCCAATCCAATAGGGCTTCTGGAAAGCCCAGCCGGTTCTTTCGTCCTCAAAGCTGTCGTCTGCGGGAGGCCGGGTGTCGCACTCGTCGGCCAGCTCGTGGGGCAAGCGGCGGATTGTCACCGGCCCAGGGGCTTTGGCATAGATATCATCGGGGTCCATGTGCACGTAGCCGTCAGAGAGTGCGCGCAGCCAATGGGACACGCGCGATTCCACCGACTTGGCGATCTGAAGGCGAAAGCGAGTGGACTCTTGCCCCGGGCGGCTCAGGACCCCACCGCTCATCGGTCGCCCATCCGGTTCCAGGATCCAGGTCGGTTGGGTCTGGTACGGCTCCAGGGCATAGACGTCGTTGGTCATCGCCACGTTACAGAAGCCACGAGCGTGGGTGCCCTCGATTTCGATGATGTCCCACTCACCGCCCGGATCAGAGGTCGGTTTGTGCATAAAGTAGTGGTGTGGGTAGCCGCTCGGGGCATAATCGGCTGGCAGGTCCACACGAGTGCACAGATCTACCACCTCCCATTTGGCTTCCTCGAGTTCGTCAAAGTCCACCTTGGCTCTGTAAACCGGCCCCCGGCGCCCAGCCGAAGCATAGGGTTCTGCTGCCTTGAGCACGCGGGCAATGATCTCAGCCAATCGCTCGATCTCGGGTGCGCGGAACCCACGCTGAGTGACCCAGGGAGTGCCCATCCGGATGCCGCTGGGATTGCGGGCGCCCCGGTCCCCCGGGATGGTATTGCGGTTCAGGACGATGCCCGCCAGATCGAGGATGCGGGCTGCCATGTCGCCCATCAATGGAGTACCCTTCTTGCGATCGGGACTGGGACCGTAAGCGGAGCGCACGCCTTTGCAGTCCAGCAACAGCATGTGGGTATCGGTTCCCCCGTACGGGATGCGAAACCCATGGCCCTCCAACTCGGTTGCCAGATGCCTGGCATTTTCTACCACCTGCCGCTGCAGCTGCACAAACTCCGGAGTCCGGGCCAGCTCAAAGGCTACGGCCATACCGGCGATGGTATTCACGTGGGGTCCCCCCTGCTCGCCGGGAAAGACGGCTGCGTCGATCTTGGCGGCCAGCTTTTTATCGGTCGCCAGGATACATGCCCCTCGGGGGCCGTACAGCGTCTTGTGAGTGGTGAAACTGATGGCATGAGCGTGGCCGATCGGGCTCGGCACCACACCGGCCGCAACCATCCCCGCGATGTGAGAGATGTCGGCCAGGAGGTAGGCGCCCACCGAATCGGCGATCTGGCGGAACCTCGCCCAATCGGGCATCCAGGGATAGGAGGTGTATCCGGCTATGATCATGCGGACAGGATTGCCATCAGCCATGGACTGGTGGGCGAGTGCTTCAATCGCCTCATAGTCCAGGCGCTCTGACTCCAGATCGATGCCATAGGAGACAATATTGTACAGCTTGCCCGACCGGTTGGCACGGCTTCCGTGGGTGAGATGGCCTCCATGCAACAGGTCCATACCCATGACCGTACTCCCGGGTGGGACGAGGGCCGCATAGATGGCGTTGTTGGCCGGGGATCCGGATAGGGGCTGGACGTTGGCCCAGATCTCCTCCGCAGGGACCGCGTCGGTAGCAAATGCCTCTGCAGCCCGGCGCCTTGCGAGCGCTTCCAGCACGTTTACATACTCCACCCCTTTGTAGTAGCGTAAATCAGAGTAGCGCCGGTAGTGGGCCAACTGCAGCTCATAGTCCAGGATCTTGCCCTGGGGCGACCCGTGGATACTCGGTGAAGGATAGCCCTCGGCATAGATGTTCTGAAAGACAGAGCCCAGTGCCTCACGTACAGCAGCAGGAGCCTGGCTCTCGGAGGGGATCAAGATCAACTTGCGGCCCTGTCGCTCGGCCTCGTATTCAATGAGGCTGCACACAGCCGGGTCGAGGGAATCCAGAGGGCTTTGAAAAAAGTCCAACATCACACACCTCCCATCGTCAAGGTGATGGTGCTTACCGTGAAACCCGCCTTGCCTGACCTTGAGTTTATCAGCGATAACTCGAAAAGTCAAAACGAAGCAGGACGGCCCTAGTAGGCCGCCCTGCTTGAATGCCGGGAGGGTTGGTCCCCTAGCGACCAGCGGGCAGTCGAATCCGAAACTGAGGTTATCTCAGTTGTAGGTGGGCCCCAATCGCCCAATCTACGATCAGCTAACCTTCTGCTGCAGCGTACCGTTCCCATGTCTTGGCCGAAAGCTCGCTTGCTCGGGCGGCAATGGCCGCCTCGTCCAAAGTCAGCAACTCCCGGTCACGCATCAGCCACTTGCCGGCGACCATGGTCGAGGTCACTGCGCTCGCCTCAAAGCCAAACAGGATGTGCCAGGGCAGGTTGCCGGCCGTCAACGCGGTGAAGGGCTGGTAGTCGACCAGGATCAGGTCGGCGTACGCCCCAGGAGAGATCTCGCCCACCGCTGCCTGCGGCCAAAAGACCCGACACAGTGCTGCATTGTTGGTAACGGCCATCTTGACAATGTCGTAACCGTTTGCGCGGCGGGGATCGCCATGCCACAACTTGTGCACCAGGTAGGCAGCCTTCCACTCGGCCCACATGTTGTTGCTAAAGCCGTCGTTGCCCATGGCCACCCGGATCCCGCCGCGCAACATCGTCTCCACCGGGGCGACGCCGACAGCGTTGTTCATGTTCGAGCGTGGCTGGTGGGTAACCCACGTGCCGGTGTCGCGCAAAATCTCCATCTCCCAGGCGTCCACGTGCACACAGTGGACCAGGATACTCTTGGGGCCCAGGATGCCGGCTTCGTCGAGCCGCTCGACCACGCGCTTGCCACTCTTTCGCAGGCTGTCCTCCTCGTCAGAGATACCCTCGGCGGCGTGGATGTGAAAACCGAGGTCCAGCCCCTCGGCGGCAGCGACACAGTCGGCCAGGGTCTCCTCCGACAAGGTCAGCGAAGCGTGCAGCCCAAAAGAAGACGCCAGCAGGGGCCGCGGACTGGTGACCAACGATTTCGCAAAGCGCACATTCTCGGCGATACCGGCTTGGGCGCGTTCGTGGCCATCTCGGTCGGTGACCTCGTAGCACAAGCTGGCCCGCAGGCCAGCCTCTTGCACCGCTTCGGCGATGGCATCCAGCGATCCGTCAATGGCGTTGGGGCTCGCGTGGTGGTC
Source organism: Anaerolineae bacterium (assembly GCA_050123055.1). GTDB lineage: Bacteria > Chloroflexota > Anaerolineae > JAAYZQ01 > JAAYZQ01 > JASFHU01. The sequence continues at coordinate 5,146 of JASFHU010000050.1, read as the reverse complement.
GACGAGGGTGGTCGTGCCATGCTTGATAGCGTCCACCAGGCAGACCAGCGCCGAGTAGCGTACGTCTTCCATCGACAGCGCTTTGTCCAGCCGCCACCAGAGCTTGGCCAGGATCTCGGGAAAGTCGCGGGGCGGATCGCCTGGGATGGCCATGCCGCGCGCAAAGGCGCCGTAAAAGTGGGTGTGACCGCAGATATTACCCGGCATGACAAGTTGGCCGCCTGCATCTACGACCTGGTCATCGGGGTATGCTTCCTTTAGCTTGGCAGCGTCGCCTACATCGGTAATCAGCGCGCCATCCACCCTGACAGCGCCCTGCTCAATGATCTCGTTGGACTCACCCAAGGTGACGATGCGGCCGTTGGTGATCAGCATGGTTGACCTCCTATCCTTCGACAGGCTCAGGACAAGTCCGCTGGGCAGGGAACAATCGGTGGTGCCCGGTCCCCACTGCCTAGCTCCCTGCCTCCTCTTGCACACCCGCCATCAACAGACCTAGCTGTTCCGGCGTGGCCTCTGCGCCATCCACAATGCCCATGATCTTTCCCTCAAAGATGACAGCGATGCGGTCGGAGAGGGCCATGATCTCGTCCAGATCCTCCGAGATGAGGAGGATAGCCAGCCCATTCTGGCGCTGTTCTAGCAGCAGGGAGTGGATGTACTCGGTGGCGCCGATGTCCACGCCGCGGGTGGGCTGGGCGGCGATGAGCACGCGTGGCTCGCGGGAGAGCTCGCGGGCCACGACCGCTTTCTGGATATTGCCGCCCGACAGGCTTTTCACTGTGGTGTCGCGAGACGGCGTCTTGATCCGGAATCTCTTGATCAGTCTATCGGCAAAGTCGGCGATGACCCGCAAAAAGAGAATGCCCCGCTTGGAAAAGGGCTCCTCCTGATGATCGCGCAGGATCATATTCTCGGCAACCGAGAATTCCTGGATCATGCCGTCCTTCATCCGCTCCTCTGGGATGAAGGCCATGCCCAACTCGGTGCGTTGGCCTGGTTTCAGAGCTGTGATATCCTGCCCTTCGAGGAACACCTGCCCTTCCGTCAGGGGCCGCAACCCAGTGATCACCTCGGCAAGCTCGCTCTGTCCGTTGCCCGACACACCCGCCAGGCCCAAGATCTCTCCCGAGTGAACGGCCAGGTCGGCGCCGCGGAGTGCCGGAGTCTCGCGGTTGCTTAGTGCGTGGAGGTTTCGGACCTCCAGTCGCGCATCGCCCGGCTCTAGCTCAGCCCGATAGGGCTTCATTGTTACCTCTCGGCCGACCATCATTTGTGCCAAGCTTGCCTTGGTGCAGCCCTCGATATCGCAACTATCAACGCTTTTGCCATCGCGTAGCACGGTGACCCGATCGCTGATATCCAGCACCTCATGCAGCTTGTGCGAGATAAAGATGATGGAATGGCCATCCCTGGTCATCTGACGGAGCGTCACAAAGAATTCGTCGACCTCCTGTGGGGTGAGCACCGCCGTCGGCTCGTCGAGGATGAGTAAGGCTGCGCCCCGGTAGAGCGCCTTGAGGATCTCCACCCGCTGCTTCTGGCCCACAGCAAGTTGCCAGATGTAGGCATCCGGGTCGACGCGCAGGCCATAGACCTCGGCTAGCTCCAGGATGCGCTCGGACACGCGGTCCAGATCGGTGAGCGGCCCCTGCGATGAAGGCAGGCCGAGGGCCACGTTCTCGGCAACCGTCAGCGTCTCAACCAGCATAAAGTGCTGGTGGATCATGCCGATGCCCTTTTCAATGGCATCCGTCGGCGAGGCTATGCTCGCCTGATTGCCGTTGATCCAGATCTCACCCTCATCAGGTGCGTACATCCCATAGAGAACTTTCATCAGCGTGCTCTTCCCGGCCCCGTTCTCGCCCAGCAGGGCATGGACCTCGCCGGCGCGCACATCGAAATCGACACGGTCATTGGCCAGCACGCCGGGGAATCGTTTGGTTACGCCCTTCAGTTCCAGATGTTCGATCTGCGGTCGTCCGGGGGACCCGGCATTCCCGTTATCTTTAGCCATCGCCTACTCCTGGTCTAGTCGACTTCCGTGTATTGCGTGTCCGCCGTGCGGACACGCAATACACGAGCAGTCCCTGCTATTCGCCTATCGGGATCGCGATCGAGCCATCCTTGATGCCCTCGATCGTATCCTCGGCCAGTTGTTTCACGTCATCCGGCAGGTCAAAGCCAGAGTTGTACTCGATGACCTGTCCTCCGTTTTCCAGTGTGATGACATAAGCCGTGCCGCCATAGACTTCTTGGTCCATCTGGGCAATGATGTCATTGAGGACCACCGTCCAGTCGTAGATCTGGTTGGCGACCACAGACTCCGGCGCCAGCGAGGTCTGGCTGGCCTGTGTGCCGAACCACAGTGCGCCGTTATCCTTGGCCTTGCCGATGGCCCCCACCACCATCTGTGCGGTACCGGACAGGACATCAGCCCCGGCCGAGATGTGGGTGCTGGCCGCTTCCGAGGCGAGCGCCACATCGGAGAAGGAACCGATGTAGTTGACGTTGACCTGGGCATCTGGGTTGGAGGCTGCCACGCCCGCGACAAAGCCGTCGATATACAGCTTGGCGTCGCCTGTCTCAATGGGGCCCACCACGCCGATGACGTTGCTCTTGGTCAGTTTACCGGCCATCACACCGTTGACATAGCCACCCTCTTGGGATGCGGCCTCGTAGGCAAAGACGTTGTTGATCCCCTCGTTGACAAAGGTATCAACCGTCGTGCCGTGTGCGAACGCTGTCGTCGCAAAGTCGGGCGCGATCTCTTTGAGCGAGCTGCCATACTGCGAGCCATGGGCGATGATCAGGTCAAAGCCCTGGGTGGCATAGTCACGGATGGCTGCTGCTGCGTCGTCTACTACGAACATGTTCTCTGAATAGACCAGCTCCATCTTTTCCGGGCCGCCCATATCGGTCTGGATCTTTACCAGGGCGTCGTACATGCTCTGGCTGAAGGCAAGGTCGTTGATGGTGCTGGGCATGATCACGGCAACCCGAAAGATGCCGTCCCCCTCGTCACCGCCCCCCCCGCCGCAGGCACTTACCAGCACCGCCAGCAACAAGAACAGAATTCCCAAGGACCGTTTGTGTGACATTGTGTTGTTCCCTCCTCTTTCTTGGTAGATTGGTGGACTGGTAGATGAGAAAACCGGTGTCCCGGGTTCTGTGTCTACCAAGCCCCCTTATCGTGAGACTCGATGCTGTCTGGACCGGAACGTCCTGCTGCATCACCCCCCTTCATACTCAGTACGTGAGGGACCGCTCGAGCCCTGTGCTCAGGGTCACGCTCCCGTTGTGCCGATAGACCAACTCATCCTGTACGCTCAAAGGGCTTGGTCAGCGCCGAAGGTGCCCGCACTCGCTGGACCGTCAATACCAGCACAAAAATGGTAAAGACATAGGGCGCCACAATCATCCATTCCGATGGGATGGGCCAATCCGGGATCAACTGCAGTCGCAGCTGGAGGGCGTTGATCATGCTAAAGAGCAACGCGCCCACCATTACCCGAACCGGTTGCCAGCCGCCAAAGTAGACCAAGGCCACTGCGATAAAGCCCAGCCCGCTTGTCATATTCTGCTGAAAGACATTGAGCAAAGCAATGGACATCGATGCACCGGCCACGCCCGAGAGGAGGCCTCCCAGTGTGACGGTGATGTAGCGCACCAGCCGTACGCTGACACCCAACGAATCGGCAGCCTCTGGATTCTCGCCCACAGCGCGGATCTTCAGACCCAGTGTAGTCCTTTGCAGGACAAAGCTGGCGAGGGGTACCAGGGCAAAGGCGACATAGACCAGGATATTCTGCTGGAAAAAGATCTCGCCGATGACGGGGATGTCGCTCAGCCACGGGATGTGGATTGGCGGGAATCCACTCACCGTCTCGACCGTACCTACCAACATCTGGAAGAGCAGTGTGCTCATGCCCAGGCCAAAAAGATAGAAGCCTATGCCACTGATTCCCTGCACGGCCTGTAGATCGATGCTGACAAAGGCCATGGCTAACCCCATCACTGCACCGACGACTGCTGCCGCCAACATGGCCAGCCACAAGTTGCCTGTCTGCAAACTGACATAAAAGGCCATGAATGCACCCATCAGCATTTGGCCTTCAACGCCCAGGTTGAGCACCCCGCTGCGCTGGCCCAGGGTCTCTCCAATGGCAGCAAATAAGTAGGGCGTGGCCAGCCGGATGCCGCTGGCCAGGATTCCGATCCAGAACGTGGCGGTTAGTATGTCTTCCACGATCACACCCCCGATTCCGCTGTCAGGGCAGGCTCGCTGTCAGCACTTTGTGTTGTCTCAATCTGTCGCCGGCGCTGACGGCGTCGCCGCCAGATATCGCTGCTTACCACAAAAACTACCACCAAGCCGTTCAAGGCGATGATAAAGGCCGAGGGCACCTGCATGGCGCGTTGCAGACTGTTGGCGCCCACCAGTAGCGCCCCGAAAAAGAAAGAGGCCGGGATCGTGCCAATGGGATGCAACTGGCCGAACAGGGCCGCCACGATGCCGTTAAAGCCAGCGCTACCGGTAAAGCCCGTCGCCGAGCCGTCGGTAATCATGCGATAGTTCAAACCGTACACCTGGGTCACGCCGGCCAGCCCCGCAAAGGCCCCGCTAAGCAAGAGGGCGATGACAATCTGCCGCCGCACCCGGATGCCGCCATACCGTGACGCATCGGGGTTCTGACCTACGGCTCGGATGCGATAGCCCAGGGTGGTACGCCACAGCAGGATGTAGACCAGGATGGCCAGGGCGATGGCGAGTGCCGCCCCCAGGTGTAGGCGGGTCGGCACCAGACGGGGCAGTCGGAAGGCCGCGTCCAGTGAAGCAGTCTGTGGGATCTGGGAGGCCAGCTCGGCTTGGGCCGGATCGATCAGCGGGCCGCGCAGAAGGTAGTTCATGATCTGCACTGCGATGGCGTTCATCATCACCGTGCTCAGGATCTCGTTGACGTTAAAGTAGGCCTTCAGCGCTCCAGGGATCGCGCCCCAGAAGGCGCCGCCCACAAAGCCGGCCAGGAGCGCCAGAGGGACGACCAACCAGCCGGGCCCGCCAGCCAGGGCCAGTCCTACCACCGTGCCCAGGAGGGCGCCGATGATCATCTGCCCCTCGCCGCCGATGTTGATCACGTTTGCC
>JASFHU010000049.1:0-13156 GCA_050123055.1 Anaerolineae bacterium | reverse complement strand
CAACATATGGATCATCTGCCCCACAATGGCCACCGCGAGGCCAAGAGCCAGTGGTGATAGCAGACGGTCGCGGAGCTGCCAACCTCGCCATCCCCAGTAAATGGCCGAGAGCAGAAAACCTAGGAACGCCAAAAGCCCAACAATCCCGGTTTCGGCCCAGACGAGGAGGTACTTGTTATGAACCGTGCGTATCCGCTGAGCATCGAGCTCTGGTCCTATGTACTGCTCAAACCAGACCGCATAATTGTTGGCACCGACTCCCAGCACTGGATTGGCTTCTATCACGTCAAGGGCTTGCCTCCACATCGTGGAGCGGGATTCGGCTGCCCCCGCATCATCTCCAAACAGCCTATCCAGGATCGGCCCCCGAAGGAGAAAGAGAATTAGCACGACGATGACGCCGATAATCAGCGCAGCCTTTGTTGGGAGCCAACCCCGCTGGAGGGACAACAGACAAAGAAGCGCGACAGACACAGCCAAAGCAACCCAGCCTCCTCTGGAAAGTGTGAGCACCAACGCCACCGCACCTAGGCCGAAGGCCAACGCTGCAAGCCATCTGTAACGTCGCTCAAGCGGCGTCAAGATCACACTGAGGGCCGGCGCTAGCAGCAGAGTTAGATAGCTGGCAGCAGTGTTGGGCGATCCAATCGTGCCATAGACTCTTCCTCCGGCATCTATACCGGCGTAGATGCGAGCAATGCTGATACTATGGCCAACAATCCGCAGCCCGATCATCACCACACTTTCAAACACGAGGCCGATTAAGAGCAGTGTGACGACGAAGAGTATATCCTGTCGGCCTTGTATCCACCCGATGATGTAGACAAACAGCAAGAAAATCTGAAAAAGCTCAAAAAGCTCAAAGAAGGACAGTTTAACATTCTCCGCCACAACTACTGAGAGTATGACCACTGCGAGATACGCGACCAGAGGAAGGCTGGCACGCAACGAGCGGGGTGGTGCGGTTGCCTTGGTTAAGAGCCTGGCCAGCCACAAAGCGTACAGGGCCGCCAGGCATAGCGTTGTGACCGAGAGATTCAAACCTCCGATGGCATAAACATAGACGGCATGTCCGTCGTAAAGTAGGGCCTTATCCAGATGCAAAGGTAGCTCCAAGAGAATGACTGCCAGCAAAAACTTTTGTACGTCGCCAATGATCATGGCCACAAAGGGAAGGAGGGCTGCCAAGGCGAAGAACGGCACCCATCGCTGATTCCAGGCGATGGCGACTAGAAGGTAGATACCCAGCGCCAGGCCCACTGCTGCGGCAATGGACCACTGCACCAGGGGAGCCCGAATCGTTGCTAGCCTGCGCCAGCGAGTGGCCGCTGCCAGCGCCCAGCGGGCCTGTACAGGTTGCTGATCTGCCTTCCAGAACATCATACTGGCCAGTTCCTTCTGCGCATTCTCACGCGATCACACCGCGTTACGCGTTGGGCGTGATGTCAATCGACATAGCCCAGCGCCCTAAGGCGTTCTACTACTTGCTGCTCCGAATCCTCGGAATACACGCCGCCAGTCTCGTCTTTCTCATAGCGGTACCCTTCCACGTACTTGACGGCACGAGACCTCTTCAGTTCTCTCGACAAAGATCGCACCATTACGGATCCGACGCCGTACTTTGGAATAGGGCAATCCGCCAGATATAAGAGGGTTGGAGCTACGTCATTCGTGGTGTAGGGATTGACAATCCCAAATCGGTCAAGCATGTGAAAAACGATTTCAAGCAAAGGATGGTGGGACAGCCCTCTGATATGGCCCAGAAGATCATTGAGGACCGTATGCACAGCGCCGGCAGCCACAATCTGTCCTTTGCGGATCCCGGGACCGGAAAGGGCGAAAATGCCAAAAGGATCGTGCCTGCCAGAGCCGTCAGGAACCACCTTGAGATACCTGTCAAGCTGCCGGCCTTCTTTGCCAACCTCAATGACCCGACCCTGCCCCATCTTCATGGTCTCGTAGGTCAAACCGACTCTTATAGATCTCGCGCCGTTTGCCCTAATTGGCTCAACATAATCGAATAGAGGCTTCTCTCCATTGATTCTCAGTCGCATCAAGTCGGCAGTGACCTGCTGGAGATCGCCGTCAAGATCACCCGGCTTAGCGACTCCCAAATCGGTCTTCCGGTCGAGATTGACCGAAAGATCTGTGTAGGCGCTTGTGATCTCCCGCGTCGACCAATAAACCGCCGTTCGGCTGAAATCGACACTGCCATCATCACTGAACTCAAGGTATCCCATATCATGCAGCAGTGCATTCATATCAACATAGACGCTCGGAGCCTCGCGAGGCCTGGCGCCGTGATCCGAGACGACCATAACATTCGCATTTGGGCCGAGCTCTTCTAGCAGCGCACCCAAAAGCTCGTCAAACTCCTCCCAGGCTTCGTCTATCGCATGGCCAAATCGCTGAATGTCCGCAACATCGTAGTCCCAAGCTTTTGGGTCGAATCGGTGTGGCTCACGGTATTGCCAGGTTACATGCTGTATCCCATCGGTGGCATCCTCATACACCATTGTCAGATCTGCCGGAAACTCGCGCATGAACCGCGGTGCCACTGCGCGAATCCGCCTCAGATCCATTATCGCTTCCTCTGGTGACCTTACCAGACGAAACTGCCCCATGTCTGTTGTAATCTCTGACATATCCAAAACAGACTCAGGTCCCTCGATCTGTGAGAGCGCATCCGTCAAAAGCCCTTCGAGTTCTGCGGGGTAGACGGCTGGTTCCCGCATCCGAGAGATCATGTAACCGTTGACCTTTTCCGGAGCATAGGCTAACAGCCAGTTCATGACGCCAACCCTACGGCCCATCTGGTTGAGCATGTTCCAGATGGCGGGCACCTGACGATCCTGGATCTCAAAGAGTCGCCGCTTTTCCTCTTTCTGCGGATCGTGCGCAAAAAAGCCCGTGATTCCATGCCGGTCGGCAGACGCACCCGTAGCAATCGTTGTCCAGATAACTGGTGAATGCATGCGTCCGAAGGTGTCCAGATAGCCATAGCAGCCACAATCCATGAGATTACGCAGATTCGGCATCCGTCCGGCCCTGACCAGCGGCATGATGACGTGCCAGTCCCCCGCATCCGCACCAACCAGCAGGATTCTCGTAGTGCTAAAAGGCTCGATACTCGGCTTTGACCCGAGTCTTCTGAGCGTTGCGTTCCGAGCCCCAAAGTTCGTGCGAGCGAAAATGAAAGCCAACCCGGCCCACAGAACGATCATGCCTGGCCATCGAAATACCGCATACTGTGTCCACGTCAGCGCAGTGTCGACTACCAGTGACATAGCCACTACTAGGATGGTGGAGGAAACCACAATTGCCAGAGGTGATGCAAACAGTTGTTTGGATCTCTTCAAAGCAAATCCGAGCCTGTCCCACCCCGCCGTCTGGGATATCAGGAAGCGCGAGAATACGGCCATCACTATTGGGGTAGAGAGGGCCAAACTGAGGGCGATGAGAATGGCCCAACGAGTGGCGTGCACAAAACCCAGCAATCTGAACAACGCCTGAAGACAGAGAAAGATGCCACCGGCAGACAGGACCACAACAAGGGCATAGAAGAACTGCGCGTGCAGTACCCTTCCGGCAAACTGCGACGGAGGCATTGCGAGCTCGTTTGGTGACCTCAAGCTCAATGCCACACCCACGAGAAGATACATGGCTGCCGCCATGTGCCCGACAAGCACGAAAAGCGGCATAAGCGACGAAAAGCTGAGCAGACCGCAGGCAATAGCGATGATGAGAGCACCAAGTACAGTCCTCCACTCAAACTTTGGAAGCCATAACACAGCCTTTTCTCCCATCGGGTTCAAGGTCCTTTCCCTGGCTCTGAATCCTGCAAGAGCGCCTGATTATTCTCCCCCTCGTGTGTCGCTCAGGTTGCGCCTCGCCCAACCAGAACAGTGAGAATCGCGCGAAAAGACGTTGGGATGTAACCATAATGGTTGGTTGCCAGCGTATCCCACTCGCCCATCGGTTTTGGTGGAGCTCACCTCCGTGAGCAGATGACTACAGGTGCACATCCCGGCGACTGAGCTCTTGCGCCTGTTCAATCCAGCGGTCACGACGGATTCGCTGCGCGGTGACATCTGCCCTCATGGTGTGGGCGAGATGATCAGCGTCCTGCTTGCCTAGCTGTGCAAACGTCGAAATCCCGAGAGCCCTCAGTACCTCTTCATAGACGGGTCCTATTCCCCGTATATCAGTCAGCGGATCCGTTGCCAAGACTGCTTCCGCCTGCTGGTAATCGGGGTAGTAACCGTAGCTACCATCTTGCCCTGCTCTGTTCACAACTGTACCTAACAGCCTGGCTTTGACGTCGGCCAATTGCTGACAGGCAGATTGCACAGCTTCTTCGCGCGCCTTTGCACGCCCCACAACCAACAACACGCCGTCAACACCGGGAGCGAGTATCGCTGCATCGGCCACGGCTGCGATAGCCGGCGTGTCCAGTAGAACCATATCGAAGCGCTGCCGGAGTCGCTTAATCAAATCGGCCATCGCCTGTGAACCAAGTAACTCGGCCGGCTTGGATGGGGCTGGTCCTGCTGTAAGCACATAGAGCCGCTGTAGTCCTGCGCGGTGTAGAGCGGCGTCCAAAGTTGCCTGCTCTTGCAGTACGCTGCTCAGGCCGATTTCGTTTGTCAGACCAAATATGGCATGCATGGTCGGGCGGCGCAGATCACAGTCTACGGCGACCACCTGGCGTCCTGACTCTGCGATCATGTGTGCCAAGTTGACCACGATCGTCGTCTTTCCCTCTTGGGGTTCAGCGCTGGTCATCAACAATGTCTGTAAGGGAGCAGAACCGTCGAGCGTGAATAGACTCGTGCGAAGGCGGCGAAAGGCATCTTCCTGTGGGGACCCTCCATTAGAGAACACGATGGCGTGCTGTTTGCCAGCGGTGGGAATCTTGCCCAGCGTCGCCACCCGGGCTGCCGCCTCGATCTGCCTTGTCGTGTGCAGTGTTCTGTCTAGATTCTCAAACAGGAAGGCCAGTCCTAGGCCTGCCGTGAGGCCGACCATTAACCCAAAGGCAACATATAACACTTTGGGCGGTCCGGACGGAGCCTCAGGGAGGTCGGCTGGCTCGTAAATAGAGAACGCGTCGGTCCGCAAGGCCTCTCTAAGCCGCGCTGTCTCAAATTGATCCAATAGGCTATTGTATGTCTGTCGCTTCAGTTCCAGCTCGCCGGCGGCATCCTGGATCAGCCCCGTGTCATCGGGGAATTGGGCGTTGACACTTTCGTACACTGCTCTCGCCTCAGTCACATCGCGCTCAGCCTGAGCCAACTGCCTGATTATAATCTCCCGAGTGTTCGCTTCAGCCTTGAGGTATAATTCTTTGTGTAGGTCCAGGAGAACGTCGACCGTGGTGTTGGCTACCTGCTGGGCCAGCCTCGGATCCGAATGCTTGGCCGTGAGGAGCATCAGCTCGCTGTTGCCCAGCACTCTCATCTTAACCGCAGGGGGCTCATCGAGCCCGAGCCTCTGTGCCACTTCATCCAGCACCAGACCGCTGTTGACGACTTCAGTGAATGTATTCCTGAGCTGGGTGACGTACATGAGCTCTGGGTAGCTGGCCAACCCACCCCCAGCAGGCGCCGCGCGCAACGTCGTCGAGGCCTCGTATGTGGGTGGCATCACAAAGACGCCGACAGCGGTGACTAGTACAGTCACGACGGCTGTGATAAGGATCATCCACTTTCGTCGCCACATGATGGCCAAATAGGTTCTGAGCTCCATTCAAATCCTCACACACTCAGCGGTGATGCCGGTCCAGGTGCCCGAGGCTAGTATCTACCCCTCGGGTACTGCTCCGTGCTCAATCACCGCGCTAGCCACTTGCTGCACCTGCTCGGCCGTCATCTCCGGGAACATCGGTAGCGAAAGGATTTCGTTACACACCTGCTCTGTGACCGGGAATTGCCCCTCTCGGAATCCATCGTCGGCGTAGAAGGGCTGCAGATGGATCGGTACCGGGTAGTGGATGGCCGCTCCAATTCCCTGCTCGTGAAGAGATGCCTGCAGCTTGTCGCGCTGTGCTGTCCGGATGACGTACAGGTGGTAGACGTGGGTGGCGCCGGGCATCTCGACCGGGGTGACGACGTCGTTATCGGCCAAGAGCTCGGTGTACAGGGCGGCATTCCGACGACGGGCCTCAGTCCAGCCCTCCAGGTAGCGTAGCTTCACGCGCAGGACTGCCGCCTGGAGGGTGTCCATCCGGTGGTTGAAGGGTGGCAACTCGTGGTAGTACTTTTTTCTCTGGCCGCAATTGCGCATGGCCCGTACCTGCTCGGCGACCTGGGCGTCGTCGGTCGTCACAATCCCCGCGTCGCCACAGCTGCCCAGGTTCTTGGTCGGGTAGAAACTGAACGCGGCGGCGTGGCCCAGTGAGCCGGCCCGCCGGCCTTTGTAGGTTGCGCCGTGCGCCTGGCAGGCATCCTCGATCACCACCAGGTCGTGCTCATCGGCCAGATGCTGAATCGACTCCATATCCGCCGGCAAGCCGTACAGATGCACCGGGATGATCGCCTTGGTGCGTGGCGTGATTGCCCCGGCAACCTGACTCGCGTCCAGGTTGTAGGTATCCGCCTCCACGTCCACCAGGACCGGCCGCGCACCGGCAAAGGTGACTGCGGCCGCCGTGGCCACAAAGGTGTGAGCCGGAACGATCACCTCGTCACCGGGACCGATTCCGAACGCTCGCAGGCTCATCTCTAGGGCCGCCAATCCGCTATCCACGCCCACCGCGTACTGCGTGCCGCTGAATGCGGCAAATTCCTCCTCGAACAGGGCTACATCCTTGCCCAGGGCAAAGTCTGCCCGCTCCATGACTCGTCCCATGGCCTCGTCAATCTCCTGCTGGAGGGCATGGTGCTGGACCCGCAGATCGATGAATGGCACGTTCATGATAGGCTCCTTTCGGCCGCCTGCTGCGCTCGCACATCCATTCCCTGTACATAGGCACGCTCGACCATCTCGAAAGGGCAGGGCAGCTCGTCCACCGTCCGCACCGGGCGGGCAGGATTGCCGTAGGCCAGGGTTTGTGGCGGGATGTCGCGTGTCACCACACTCCCTGCCCCGACCAGCGCCCCTTCTCCGACGACAATTTGCGGTAGCAAGGTGACGTTCACCCCGATGCGCGCCCCACGCCTGATGGTTGGCCCGCGCATGCACAATCCACAGATCGGATGGGGATCGTTGGCAATGGTCACCCCAGGTGCCAGGAAAACCTCGTCCTCGAGCGTGGTAAACTGGGCCACGTAGACGTTGCAGTGGATCTTGACCTCGTTGCCGATGGTACAACCATAGTCGATGGTCGAGTTGTTCCAGATGTTGAGGTGGTCGCCGATGGTATTCTCTTCGCGGATGACCACGCTGTGGCCGGTCTCCAACCCCGCCCCGATGGTGGAGCCGGCATAGATCACAGTGCCGGCGCGTATCCGCGCACCTGGCCCAATGTGCAAGGTGAGATTGTCGATCCGCCTGCCTGTCAGATAGCCCAACACAGCCCCAGGATCGATCTCGCACCCATTGCCCAGCAGAATGTTGTCGCCAGGGTCGAACCGTGATGCGTTCATACTTGGACTCCTCTTAGGCCAGGGATTCGACAGGCTCGGGCTCCAGCGCTAGCATGGGCTGTCCCAATGGCCTCCCCCGCCGCACAACCTTTCCATCCCAAGAGATGGCTTCTGGCATCCCGCCACTGTACAGCGATCGTTCCGCCGCTTCGAGTACCCGGACGACTCTGAGTCCGGTCAAGCCGCAACTCATTGGCCTGGTGCCCCTGGCTATACAGTTGATGAAATGCTCGCACTCGACGCGCAGCGGCTCGACGAAACTGATGTTGGGGATCACGACGTTGCCGTAACGGTAGCTGCACTGAAAGTCGGCGTAGGTGTCTGTGTAGGGAGGGGCTTCGACGCCTTTGTCATAGATCCTGATCTTTTCCAGGTTCTCCACGTCGTCATACACCACCATCTTCCGGCTGCCGACGACCGTGATCCGTCGCACCTTGCACGGATCGAGCCAACTCAGGCGCACGTGGGCCAGGATCCCGTTTGGAAACTCCAGGTTGAGGTAGGCAATGTCGTGCTTGCCCTTGAAAACGCAATCGGCGCCCTGCGCACTGACCAGGACCGGGTCTGAATCGAACAGGTAGAGAAGGATAGAGATGTCGTGGGGGGCCAGATCCCACACCACGTCCAGGTCCCGTTGGTACAGCCCCAGGTTCACGCGCACAGCATCCACGTATCGGATCTCTCCCAATTCCCCGCTGGCGACGAGATCCTTAAGCGCACGTACGGCCGCATTGTACTCGAAAGTGTGCCCGACCATCAGGGTCAGCCTTCGCTCCTCGGCCAGCTCGATCAGTGCCAGTGCGTTCTCCCTGCTGAGCGTCAGCGGCTTTTCCACGAGCACGTGCAGATTCTTTTCGAGACAGGTCCGCGCAATCTGAAAGTGGGTAGGCGGCGGTGTGGCCACCACGACTGCATCCAGTGACATGGAAAAGAGATCCCAATAGTCATCCGTCGTCTTGACACCAGGGTAGCGGGAATTGATATACTCCCGCCGATCTGCTCTCAGGTCCGCAACAGCCACCAGATTCGCCGAAGACAATTCGACAAAGTTGCGGATCAGATTAGGACCCCAGTAACCACAGCCAATTACTCCGACTCGTAGGTCTTTCATAGTTCCCTCCAGAGCTTCGGATTGTCGGCAAAGTACCGAATTTCGTCGCTGAGCCCTTCATCGAGCTTTACCTTGGGCTTGTAACCTAGCCGCCTCTGAGCGCGAGCAATGTCGCAGACCAATTCCATCGATCCATCTTCCGCCGCCTTGTGCACGGGCTTCACACGCTTTCCTGCCAAGCGGATGATTCGCTCTGCAATCTCGTGCGTCGTGTGCCCTCGCCCAGTTCCCACGTTATAGATCTGAATGCCATCATCCTGAACAAGAGCCAATAGTGTAGCCTCGATCACATCGAGCACATGCACATAATCTCTGACGTCATTTCCCCCGCCGTAGATGATCGGGGATCCTCCGGCCAAGACCTGACGGATGAAATTGGGGATGGCACGCGGTACGGTCTCCATCGGTCCATAGACAGTGGCGTAACGCAGAATGGACACCGAAACACCCGATTCCTTTGCGTAGAGCCGCAGATAGGTCTCAGTCGCCAGTTTTCCGACGGCGTACGCGGTGGCCGGACGCGCGCAATCGGCCTCGGCAACCGGTCGTGATGGACTGGAACCGTAAACCATTGCCGAACTGGAAAAACAGATCTTTGACACAGAACCCGGCAGTTGCTGTATGAAGCCCAGCGTGCCGAGTACGTTTCGACGGAGGTCACCCACTGCCTTCTCCAGCGCATTTTTGCCACCTGGCACTGCATAGCCCAGGTGGACAACGTATTGCGTATCCCCGAACTCTCGCCTCACACGTTTCACTGCAACCGGGTCCCAGAACGCCCCTAGCCTCACAAAGCGCACGCTTCTCTGCTGTACCAGATCCGGAACTACAGGACGCCAGCCCAGACTCGGTCCTACAGCCGTGACCCGCGCGCCCAGGGCCACAAGTCTCTCGACAAGATGTGAACCGACAAACCCCGTCGCACCGGTGACTAACACCTCTCTGCCGGCTAGCCTCTTTCCGAACTCATCCACCAACATCGATCGGGAATCCTGCATCGTGGCACCTGCTGTCACCAATTCCTGGTCCTGTCCTGTTCTACCCAACTCTCCAGATCTGGATCTTGGGCCTTCACCCACTGGATGTATCGATCCAAACCCGACTCAAGATCGACGGACGGCGAAAAGCCGAGCAATCTCCGAGCCCTACGGATGTCAGCATAGTGCCGCTGAACATCTCCCGGTCGACCATCGTCAAGGTAGAGAGGTTTGAGCTCCTCCCGTCCCAGCCTTTCCAGTACGAGCTCACATACGTTTAGGATACTGGCCTCCTGCCCGCGCGCGATGTTTACGCAATCTCCAACGAGATCGTCACACTCAGCGGCCATGATGATGCCCCGAGCGGAATCTTCTACCCAGGTGAAATCACGCGTCTGGTCGCCAGCGCCAAACACAACGGGCTGTAGGCCCGCCATCGCGCGCATCACAAACTTGGGTATGACCTCGGCACGTTTGCCTTCAGAAGGCTCTCGTGGCCCGTAGGTATTGAAAGGACGTACAATCACCACCGGCAAGCCGTACGAGCGCCAGTAGGCCAGAGCGTACAATTCACTGGCGGCTTTGCTTGCACCGTATACGGTAGTTGGATTCAGAGGGTGCTCTTCATCCATGGGTACCGTAAGTGCACTGCCATATGCCTCGGAAGAGGATACGCATATGAACCTCTCCACACCGGCCTCGAGACTGGCGCGGCACATGTTCAGGGTGCCTGTAGCATTGATCTCATGAACCAGCATTGGATCGTGCAGAGAAACTCGCAGGCAAGCGACAGCCATGTGGATAACCACGTCCATACCCTGGGTGAGGTGGATCATTGCCTCTACATTGCGGATATCTGCCTGCTCTATGTGAACCGACGGGTTTCCCCGATGATGGTCAAGATTCTCCCACTTTCCAGTGGAAAAGTCATCAATGACCATGACATCATTCTGGGCAGCCACAAGTTGATCGACAACGTGGCTACCAATAAAGCCAGCACCGCCTGTCACAATGACTCGCTTGTTTCTCAGTCGCATGGGATCATGACTCCTTTGCCGCCGCTGCGATCGATTGTGTGTTGTCAGGTGCTACCCCAGAATCTCACACAAGTAGTCCCGGTCCCTCGCTTCTGAGCCGCTTGTATCTCATTCAGCACCTCGTCCACTCAGAACTGCAGGGATCGTGAGCACCAAGATCTTTAGATCTAGCCAGAATGACTGGTTGCGGATGTATTCGATGTCCATACGAATCCAGTCGTCGAACGAGACCCGGGAACGTCCCTTGACTTGCCAGAGACAGGTGAGCCCTGGTTGGACAGCCAACCGCTCAACATGCCATGGCTGGTAGTTTTCCACCGAGTAGGGCACATCTGGACGTGGACCCACCATGCTCATCTGTCCCTTGAGCACGTTAACCAGTTGGGGTAGTTCGTCCAGGCTGCTCTTGCGTAGAAGGTGCCCCAGTCGCGTAACGCGCGCGTCGTTTACGAGCTTGCACACCGGCGTCTCTTCTGCCTGCAGCGCGGCCATGCCCTCCTCGTCGTTGAGGATGAGGGCCTGCACGAACTGGCGGTGGACTTGAGAATCGCTGCCCTGGTACATGGTCCGGAACTTGTACATCGTGAAGGTGCCTATCTCACAGATCACCTGGCCGTTCTGTCGCCGCCGTTTCAGGCCCACCCGTTCCTGCCGGAAAATCACCGGTCCCGGCGTGTCCAGGATGATCAGAAGGGCGATCAGGCACATCAAAGGGATCAGTGCCACCAGCAGGCATCCTGCCACCACAATGTCGAACAAGCGTTTGCAGGCAAGATACACCTGGCGATGTTCATGCGCCATCAGGCGAACGAGACTGGCGGTGGGCTTGGCTCGATCCTGCCCTATCGTTGTCTGCACTGAACTTTGCATAATCTACCTTTCGGCGCCGCTATGGCGTCCAGCCGTCATCGATGCGCACAGTAGTCTCTGGCTCCTCTGTACCTACGCACTCACCTCCGGGCCTCCGGCCGGCATTCCCAGCATCTCGAGAGCCGACCTTAGCAACTCCTCTGCCTTGAACGGGAAGGCCAGGTGCCTGATCCGAAAGTCGGGAATCGAGCGAGAGGGACCATACGAGATGATCAACAGAGGCACTCGCCCGACTCGGTCGAGCAACCCCAGGCGGGCCATCGCCACCAGTGGGTCGTCCAGCAGGGAGACCATGGCGATCACGAGCAGATCCGAACGGCGAGCCGCCTGCCATGTCCTGTATCGTTCCTCTTCTCCTTCCTCCGGCTTGAACAAGTCCTGCGAGTCGTCGACGATCAGGGCCGACACCTCCACGCCCTGGAGCCTGGCCAGGTTGACCTCGAGAGCTCGAGCCAATGCCTCATTGTCGCTGATGATGACGGCTATCTTTTTCCCGGAACCTGGGCCCATAGGGCTATCCTTGACCACAGTGCGATGGCTCCTCCACCCGCTCCCGTGCCTGAAAGCCAGGGAGGCTGAAATTCCGGCAACCCTGTGGGCTACGGTCATGCCCCCCCTCCTTAGGAGGTCATCCACCCTTGCGAAGGCAACGCGTTTGCGCGCCTTCGCAAGGGTTTGAGCGTCAATCGCCTGAAGGTGGCGTGCAGACCAGCGTCTCGTCGCTGTCCACCAGGCCCTCCAAGAGCCAGTCGTTGAGGTAGCCGGCCTTGTCCTTGCCGTCTCCCTGCAGCTTGCCGCAGTCGAGGGCGTCGTTCATGTCGTCGTCCGAACAGGACAGGTGGAAGGTGGACTCACCCAGCTTGCTGGTACCACTGGCGTCGGCAAAGATCTCCCAGTAAACGTCGTTGGGTGAGCCGGCAAAGCCGCTGACCGTCAACGCGTTCCCCGTGGTTACCGGCACCAGGGTAGCCAGGGCAGTACTGCCCACGGTGCCCTTCCAGGCGGTGACCCATACGTCGGTCGCTCCCCCATTCCAGATCATCGTCAGGGCATCGATGGGCTTAGAACAGCTAAAGTTGGCGCCGCTGAACGGTGGCTCGTAGCTTACCTCCATCGAACAACCGTACTTGAATTCGACGACGATGTTGTACGCGCCATCCAGCGCGGCGTCGTTCTGGAACTTGAACTTCAGGGTGTCCGTCTCACCCGGCTTGATGGTGCGCTTGTCGGCGTTCCCTTCCCAGCCGGTGTCGATGACAGCCGAGGGCGCCGGGAAATTCCCCTTGTGGATCGCATCACCGTCCCGCTTGATCTCGTCCAGGTCGCCGTTGGCCGCGGGCCAGCTTATCGTGATGCGGTTGATCTCCAGCCCCAGGTCACCGACGTTGGTCACGTTCCACTTGATCTCCTGGTCGTTGAACTCGAACATGGGTTCTGGGTCGGGCGCGCAGGTGTTCAACGGGCACATCGGGCCGTTGTCCTTGCTGCGACCCTCGAGGATCAGGAAATCGCCAGCGATCAGGCCGGGGCCGATGGGCTGCGAGCAACTGGTGTGGATCTCGGCATGGAACACCC
>JASFHU010000048.1:0-13186 GCA_050123055.1 Anaerolineae bacterium | reverse complement strand
CAGGCCGAGGTAGTGCCTACGGGCGGCTTTCCCGTCGTCCTGGGTCGCCTGGCCGGCAGCAGCGACAAAACCCTGATGTTCTACAACCATTACGACGTCCAGCCGCCCGATCCGCTGGAGCTGTGGCAGAGCCCCCCCTTTGCGGCCGAGATCCGCGACGGGCATCTCTACGCCCGGGGCGTGGCGGATAACAAGGGGAACCTGGTCGCCCGGATGGCGGCGGTCGAGGCCTGGCTGGCGGTACGG
The DNA here is from genome assembly GCA_050123055.1 of Anaerolineae bacterium. Lineage (GTDB taxonomy): Bacteria > Chloroflexota > Anaerolineae > JAAYZQ01 > JAAYZQ01 > JASFHU01. Next base: position 12,940 of record JASFHU010000048.1, on the reverse strand, counting down.
GGCGAGCTGCCGCTGAACATCCTTTTTGTGACCGAAGGAGAGGAAGAGATCGGCAGCCCTAACCTGGGCCGTTTCGCCCACGAGAACCAGGACAAGCTGCAGGCCGACGGTTGCATCTGGGAGGCGGGCTACAAGGATACCAAGGGGCGACTGGAGATCATGCTGGGGGCCAAGGGGATCCTGGCCGTGGATCTACAGGTCAAGAGCCTGGGCCGTGACCTGCATTCGGCCAACGCAGCCATCTTTGAGAGCGCGGTCTGGCGCCTGGCCTGGGCCCTCAGCAGCTTGAAGGGACCGGACGAGCGGATCCGCATTCCGGGCTTTTACGACGACGTGCGCCCCCCTGACGAGCGCGACAGGGCCATGCTGGCCGCCTGGGACTATGACGAGGTCGGGCAATTGTCAGAGTTTGGCACGGACCGGTTTGTCCAGGACCTGGCCGGCGAAGCGCTGAAGGAAAAGTTCCTCTTCCAGCCCACCTGCAACATCTGCGGCTTTCACGCCGGCTATGGCGGACCCGGGATCAAGACGGTCTTGCCGGCCGAGGCGGCGGCCAAGCTGGATTTTCGGCTGGTGCCCGACCAGGACCCACATGACATCCTGGAAAAACTGCGCGCTCACCTGGACGCTGAAGGCTTTGCCGACGTCGAAATCATTGTGGAGGGTCCCGAGCACCCGGCACGCACCGACCCTGGCGATCCCCTCGTGGGGGCTGTGGTAAGGGCGGCACACCGGGCCTACGGAGACAAACCGGTGGTCAAGCCGATCTCGGCCGGCACAGGACCGATGTACGAGCTGTGCCAGCGCTGGGGGATGCCGGCCGTGGGCTCCGGGGTCGGCTGGAGCGGTTCGCGCGGCCACTCGCCCAACGAGAACGTGCGCCTGGATGACCTGCGGCAGGGCGTCAAGCACATTGCGATAATCATGGACGAGTACCGGGATTAGGCTCGTACCAACAGCCGCACTCGATGGCCGAAGGTCTCCTGATCTCATTCGATGGCCGAAGGTCTCCTGATCTCATTCGATGGCCGAAGGTCCCCTGATCTCATTCGATGGCCGAAGGTCCCCTGATCTCATTCGATGGCCGAAGGTCCCCTGATCTCATTCGATGGCCGAAGGTCTCCTGACCGAGGCCAGTTCCAGACCCATCGATGACCGAAGGCCCCTAGAGGCCACCTCTGAGTGGACTCCAAACCTCATTCGATGGCCGAAGGCTCCCAGGGCCACCTCTGAGTGCCACCGCGAGTACTCGTGGCGGTGGTCTCCCAATCGACTCCTGTCGGCCCGAGGCCAGACGAAGCCAGTCAAAGCCGGCAAGTGAATTGACAAAGGCTGGGCATTCTGATAGAATGCAGCGGCATGAACCAAAGGATGTATCATGCGGTTCATGCTTTTGTTATGGGTTCCGGCCTGCGCCGGAGACCCCCCACAAGGAGAGAAGTCATGGCCAGAGTTGTTGGTAGCATCGCCCCCCACGGCGGACAGTTGGTGAATCGTATCCTGCGGGGTTCCCTCCGCGAAGCAGCGCTAGATCGAGCAGAGACCTTTCCAAAAGTTCAGCTCACCCGCATGGCGGCCTCAGACCTGGAGATGATCGCTGTGGGAGCCTTCAGCCCGCTCACCGGATTCATGGGTCAGGAAGATTACGACGCCGTGATCGACAATATGCGACTGAGCAACGGCCTGCCCTGGACCGTCCCCGTCACCCTGCCGGTAGACGACGACACGGCGGCTGGCCTGGAGGAGGGCCAGGAGATCGCGCTGGTGAGCGGCGATCAACTGATGGGCATCATGACCGTTGACGTCAAGTTCCAGGCAGATAAGGAGCGGGAAGCCCGCGAGGTGTACAGGACGACCGAGGAGGCACATCCTGGCGTCGCGCGCTTGCACCGCCAGGGCAACTGGCTGCTGGGCGGCGAGGTCTACCTGCTCAATGCTCCAAAAGATGTCGAGTTCCCCGAGCTGCGGCACGAACCGGCGCAGACGAGGAGGATGTTCGCGTCGAGGGGTTGGCGTAGAGTGGTCGCCTTTCAGACGCGCAACCCGATCCATCGCGCCCACGAATATATCCAAAAAACAGCTCTGGAGATCGTGGATGGGCTGTTCCTCCACCCGTTGATCGGCGAGACCAAGACGGATGACATTCCCGCCGACGTGCGCATCGAGAGCTACCAGACGATCTTGCGCGACTACTATCCGGCCGAGCGGGTGTTGTTGGGCGTGTTCCCGGCAGCCATGCGCTACGCGGGTCCGCGGGAAGCGATCTTTCACGCCATCGCCCGCAAGAACTATGGCTGCACCCACTTTATCGTGGGCCGCGATCACGCCGGTGTGGGCAACTACTATGGCAGCTACGACGCCCACCATATCTTTGACGAGTTTGATGCGGGCGAGTTGGGCATTACGCCGCTCTTTTTCGACTATACCTTCTTTTGCAAAAAGTGCGGCGGGGTCGTCAGCGCCAAGACCTGCCCCCACGACAAGAGCGACTGGGTCTATTTGAGTGGCACCCAGGTGCGCGAGATGCTGGAACGGGGCGAAATGCTCCCCGAAGAGATGACGCGCCCCGAAGTATCCAGGGTGCTGATGCAAGGGCTACAGGCGAAAAAGTAGGTCGCGAGAGGGATCGGTTGAAAAAGATCTTTGTTATCGGGCTCGACTGTGCCGAGCCAACGCTGGTCTTTGACCGCTGGCGAGAGCACCTGCCCAACCTACGGCGGTTGATGGAGGGCGGCACCTACGGCGAGCTGACCAGCAGCATCCCGGCCATCACCGTGCCGGCCTGGTCGTGCATGATGAGCAGTAAGGATCCCGGGCAGTTGGGCTGCTATGGTTTTCGCAACCGGGCCGACCGTAGCTATGAGCGGATGAATATCGCCTCGGCCAAGACCATCAAGGCCGACCGGGTATGGGACATCCTGTCGCGGGCCGGCAAGAGTGTCGTCGTGACCGGGGTGCCCCAGACATACCCCGTCAGTCCGGTTAACGGCTGCATGGTCTCCAGCTTTTTGACCCCCAGCACTCACAGCCAGTTCACCCACCCGGCAGACCTCAAAGCCGAGATCGGCGGGCTGCTGGACGATGAGTATATGTTCGACGTGTACCAGTTCCGCACCGAGAACAAGGATCACCTGCTGGAACAGATCTACAAGATGTCGGACCAACACCACAACCTGATCACCCACCTGATGAGCAGCAGGTCGTGGGACTTTTTCATGCACGTGGATATGGGGGTGGATCGTATCCACCACGGCTTCTGGAGGTTCTTTGACGAGCGCCATCCCCTGCACGAGCCCGGAAACCGGTACGAAAATGCCATCCGAGACTACTATATCCACCTCGACCGACAGATCGGAGAGCGGCTGGCCCTGCTGGACGACGATACGGGGGTGCTGGTGGCTTCGGACCACGGCGGCAAGCCGATGATGGGCGGTATTTGCTTTAACGAATGGCTTAAACAGGAAGGCTACCTGAGGCTAGAATATCAGCCGGACGGGATCGTGCCCCTGGAAAAGTGCGAGGTGGATTGGGAAAAGACCCTGGCCTGGGGTTCGGGCGGCTACTATGCCCGGCTCTTCCTGAACGTAAAGGGCCGCGAGCCGGATGGCATCATCGACCCGGCCGATTATGAGAAGGTCCGGGACGAGCTGGCGGAGCGGATAGCGGGCATCACCGATGCTGAGGGCAACAACATCGGCTCGCTGGCCCACAAGCCGGAGGAGATCTACCAACAGGTGAACCGGATCGCCCCGGACCTGATCGTCTACTTTGGCAACCTCAACTGGCGATCGGTGGGCAGCCTGGGGATGAACCGGATCCACACCACCAGAAACGACACCGGCTCTGACGATGCCAATCACGCCCAGCAAGGGCTGTACATCTGGCACGATCCCAGCAGCCAGGGTCAGGGCCTGGGACCCAGGCAACATCTGATGGACGTGGCGCCCACCATCCTTAGACAGATGGGCCTGCCGGTCCCAGCCGATATGCAAGGGACAGCTTTTGCCTAGCACAGGCATTATGTTTTGGGAGGAATCAGTATGGAACAGAAAGGCGTAACCGTCTGGTTTACGGGCATGTCGGGTGCAGGCAAGACCGCCCTGGCAGTGCCTCTGGAGCAAGAGTTGCGCAGGCGTGGACTGAAGGTGGAGCGACTGGATGGTGACATCGTGCGCGAGAGCCTGACCCGCGACCTGGGCTTTAGCAAGCAAGACCGCGACAGAAACATTGAGCGGGTGACGTTCGTGGCCAAGCTTCTCACGCGTAATGGGGTGATCGTCCTCTGCTCCTTCATCTCGCCCTACCGCGCAGTGCGGGCCAGGGTGGCCAAAGAGGTGGGCAACTTTGTCGAGGTCTATTGTTATGCCCCCCTGGAGACACTCATCGAGCGCGATGTCAAGGGCTTGTACAAAAAAGCCTTGGCCGGCGAGATCGAGAGCTTTACCGGGGTCTCTGATCCCTACGAGCCGCCGGAGAACCCCGACGTGACGACCGACTCTTCCACCGAATCGGTCGAGGAAAGCTTGGCCAAGATCTTGGGGAAACTGGAGGAGTTGGGCTACATACCTCCCGCCGAGGAGGAGGCGCCCTACACTGAGGAGGAGGAAGCCGAGGTCGAGGCCCGATTGGCGGCACTGGGCTACCTGTAGGGAAGAGCGTGCCTCCCCCTCTCTGTGGAGGGATGAGGGAAAGGGTAACGGAAGATGGGGTTGTTTGGCAAGTTGCGGAAGGGAAAGGAAAAGGCACGACGCGTCGTCTTTGTCGGCCTGGACGGTACGCCGTACACCTTTATGAAACGCCTGATCGAGGAGGGGCGGGCGCCCAACGCAGCCCGGCTGGCAGAGCAGGGCAGCTTGTTGCGCATGGACTCAATGTGGCCCTGGGTATCATCGGTAGCCTGGAGCACGATGATGACCGGCGTAAACCCGGCCAAGCACAACATCTTTGGTTTCATCGACCGCGATCCGGCCACCTACAAGCAGTTCATCCCGCATTCGCGCTATATGAAGGCCAAGACCCTTTGGGAGGTGCTGAGTGAGGCCGGCAAGCGGGTGATCGTCGTGAATGTGCCGGTCACCTACCCACCCCGAGAGGTCAACGGCATCCTGGTCGGCGGATTCCTCAGCCCTAACCTGGACAAGGCCGTCTATCCCGCCTCCTTCATACCAACCCTCAAGTCACTGGGCTATGTGGTGGATGCCGATCCCTGGAAAGCTCGCGAGTCGAAGGACCTGGCGCTGCAGGAAGTCAACCGGGCCCTGGATGCCCGCATCCGTACGCTGTTCCATCTCCTCGAGCGCGAAGAGTGGGATTACTTGCACCTCCATGTGATGGAGACCGACCGTCTGCATCACTTTCTCTGGCAGCAGATGGAGGAAGACCATCCCATCTATGCGCCGGCTTTTTACGATTTCTACCGGCGGATCGACGATATGTTAGGCCAATTGGCAGCCAAGCTGGACGACAACACGACTCTGATGTGGATGGCCGATCACGGCTTCTGCACCATCAAGAAAGAAGTGTACGTTAATCGCTGGCTAATGGACCATGGCTGGCTCAAGCTGCGCAACGTGCCACCAGACCGGAAGCAAGGGTTGAACGAGATCGATCCGAGCTCTGTAGCTTACAGCCTCGATCCAGGACGGGTGGTCATCCGCGTCCGTGGATGGGAGAAGGAGGGCTGTGTGGCGCCTGGGGCCGAGTACGAGGCCCTCCGTGACGAGATCGCTGCAGCAGCGATGGAACTATGCGACCCGGACAGCGGTGAACCGATCTTTCAGGCCACGTTCAAACGCGAGGAGCTCTACCACGGCCCCTACCTGGAGCAAGCCGCCGACCTGATCCTGGCTCCTTATGACGGCTACGACCCCAAAGGGCCGCTCTACAAAGAGACCCTAACCTACAAAGGCGATGAGTTGGTCGGCATGCACACCTTTGACGATGCCACGCTCTATGTGGGCGGGCACACCATCCCCCAGACGAGGTTTTCGGTACTCAACGTCATGCCCACCATTCTGGACCTGATGAAGGTGCCGCACCCGCCCGGTCTGGATGGAGCCTCACTGGTGTAGCCATCAAGAGGCTTTCGAGAGGGAGAGAATCGAAAGAACCCCGCGGGTGCCGCGGGGTTCTTTCGATCCGCGCTGTGCTGGCTCGCTTGCCTTTGACCAGCTTTTGAAGTACAATACCCGCACCTGCAGTTGAGAGGGACTCGCATGCCGTGCCCTTCCGCACGTGGTAGGACGGGGCACGAGGATGGAAAGTACGGAGAATGGCCTGGCAGATCATCGGGCATGAGTGGGCAGTGACGCTGTTGCGCCGGGGCCTGGAAACCGGGCGCGTGGCACACGCCACTCTGCTTTGCGGTCCACCGCAGATTGGCAAGACACGGCTGGCGCTGACGCTGGCCCAGGCGCTGAATTGCGCAGCGCCCGATCGGCCCTGTGGCCGATGCGTATCGTGTCTCAAGATCGAACAGGGCACACATCCCGACGTGCGATTGGTCGAGGGCGAAGGCGCTGGTGGGGGCTTCAAGATCGATCAGATCCGGGCCTTGCAAAGGGAGGCGGTGCTCTCTCCTTACGAGGGACCGTACCGGGTCTTTGTCCTGCGCCGGATAGATTTGGCCTCGCTCGAGGCTGCCAACAGCTTGCTCAAGACCCTGGAAGAACCGCCAGAGCACGTAGTGCTGCTGCTGACTGCCGTCCAGGGCGATCTCTTGCCGACCACCGTCGTGTCTCGCTGCCAGCGCCTCGATCTGCGACCAGTGCCCCGAGACGAGGTTGAGACGTCGCTGCGGGATTTGGGGATCTCTGCGTCCAGGGCGCAGCTCCTTGCCCGGCTGTCGGGCGGACGGGTGGGTTGGGCGCTAGACGCCAGCCAGGACGATCGCCTGCTTCAACAGCGTCAGGAGAACCTGGACCAATTGCAGCAGATCCTGTCGTCGGGACGAGTAGAGCGGCTGGACTTTGCCTGGCAAGCCAGTCGCGATGTGGATGCCAGCCGAACCACCATCGAATTATGGACTACCTGGTGGCGGGACCTGCTTCTGCTGTACGGCGAGGGGGAGGATCACGTCGTCAATGTGGATCGGAGTGAGGAGCTTGGCCGGGTATCCAGGCAGAGCAATCTGCCCCAAGTCCAACGCGTTCTGAGCGCGTTGCAGGAGACGGTTGCCCAACTCGACGCTTATGTAAATCCAAGGCTGGCACTGGAAGGGTTGCTGCTAAAGCTTCCGCGGTGGTAGGCGTGGCCTCAAGATCAGACAGCAAGCATAGACGACTGAGGCCTTGACCACCAAGAATGTGGTTCTTGGTAGACAACTTCTGAGCACAAGGCTCACTGAAAGGGAAACCAATGCCTTTAGTGGTTGGTATTAGATTCAATAGAGCAGGCAAAGTCTACTACTTTGCTCCGGCCCAGTTCAAAGACCTAAAGGTAGGGGAATATGTGGTCGTCGAGACGGCTCGAGGTGAGGAGGCTGGCCGGATCGTCATCCCCCCCCACCAGGTCAGCGACAAAGAGATTGTGAGGCGGCTCAAGCCCATCACCCGGCGGGCCTCCGCCCTGGACCTGACACAGATGGCCTATTACCAATTCAAGGAGCAGGAGGCGTTAGCGCGGTGCCAGGACAAGGTGCTGGAACACAACCTGCCGATGAAGATCGTGCGGGCTGAATTCAACTATGACGGCAGCCGGTTGGTCTTTTTCTTTGCTTCCGAGAAGAGAGTGGACTTTCGGAAACTGGTGCAAGATCTGGCACGCTCGTTCAGGGCTCGCATCGAGCTGCGCCAGATCGGTGTGCGCGACGAGGCCAAACTGATGGGGGGTATTGGCCGCTGCGGGCTGTCGCTGTGTTGTGCGACCTGGCTCACCGAGTTCAACCCTGTATCGATCAAAATGGCCAAACTCCAAGATCTACCGCTCAGCCCGATGGACATTTCGGGTGTATGCGGTCGTTTATTGTGCTGCTTGGCTTATGAGAGCGACTTCTATGCTGAGGCCAAGAAGAAACTGCCCAAGCGGGGAAAGGTGATCGACACACCACACGGCCGAGGTAAGGTTACCCAGGTGGATATGGTCAAGGAGTCAGTCCAGGTCGAGTTGGAGAATCAAGTCACCGTCGAGGTGTCCCATCAAGAATTGGTCAATATGACTCAAGCCCCAGCACAAGCCCCCCGCCGGCGAAGGGGTCGCCGACGACGCAGGCGCTGAGCCATGATCCATCGAACGATCTGACCAAAGCGTCCATTGGGTGACCTAGCGCGGCTCCACCGCGATCCGAATCGCCGTTCGCTCCTGTCCCCCTATCTCTACATCAGCAAACGAGGGAATGCACACTACGTCCAACCCATCGAGAGCCAGAAATCCTCTGGCTATGGCTGCGGCTTTGACAGCCTGATTGACCGCCCCAGCGCCAATCGCCTGAACGTCTGCGCGGCCATGCTCACGGACGACGCCGGCAATAGCTCCCGCAACGGCCGTGGATCTGGATTGCGCTGCGACTCTGATAATATCCACCATCTCGGTGCCTCCTTGCTCCACCCCTGAGGGCCCTATTTGGCTGCTGGCTATCACTGCGGTGTGATGATGTCAGAGATCACTGGCGAACTCTCCGAGGTAACTCGGCCGAGGTCTGACTACAATCATTTTACACGATCTTGTTCAGAAACACAAGCTCCTATGATCCCCGTTCAAGGATTTTAAGACCGGACGGTAGACAGCCGGCTATTTGGCAAAATCGACGGCCCTGGTCTCGCGGATGACGGTGACCTTGATCTGGCCCGGATACTGCAAATTATCCTCCACAGCCTTGGCCACGTTCTTGGAGAGCTGAATGGCAGCCAGATCGTCGATCTGTTCCGGTTTGACAATGATGCGGATCTCCCGCCCAGCCTGGATGGCGTACGACTCGGAGACACCGTCAAAGGAACCGGCAACATCTTCCAGGGCCTTGATCCGCTTGACGTAGGTCTCCAAAGACTCGCGCCGGGCTCCAGGGCGCGCTCCAGAGATAGCATCGGCAGCCTCGACGATGATGGCCTCCATTGACTCGCCTTCGGCCTCGCCGTGGTGGGCGGCAATGCAATTGATCACTGCTGGCTGCACACCGTACCGCTTGGCAATGTCCGCACCGATGATAGCGTGGGGACCTTCCACTTCGTGATCCACGGCCTTGCCCAGGTCGTGGAGCAGCGCGCCTGCCTTGGACACCGGCACCTTTGCACCCAACTCTGTGGCCAGGATGCCAGCCAGGTGGGCTGTTTCTACGGCGTGGGCCAACTGGTTCTGACCGTAGCTGGTCCGGAACTTGAGACGACCCAACAGCTTCAAGATCTCGGGATGCAGACCGGGCACGCCAGCCTCGATGGCTGCCTGCTCCCCAGCCTCGCGGATGATCTGATCCACCTCATCACGCGCCTTTTCCACTACCTTCTCGATGCGAGCCGGGTGGATCCGGCCATCAAGGATCAGCTTGGTCAACGCTACCCGGGCCACTTCGCGCCGCACCGGGTCAAAGCAGGAAAGCAATACCGCTTCAGGTGTATCATCCACCACCAGGTCGACACCTGTGGCGTTCTCCAGGGCGCGGATGTTGCGCCCCTGCCGACCGATGATCCGGCCCTTCATGTCATCGCTGGGCAAGGGTACGGTGGACACAGCAACCTCAGACACCTGATCCGATCCGATGCGCTGGATGGCCGTGGTCACGATCTCGCGTGCCCGCCGATCCGCATCCTGTCTGGCCTCGGCCTCCACCTCGCGGATGAGCCGGGCCATGTCCTGCCGCGCGTCCTGCTCAACCATCTTGAGCAGGAGGTCTTGGGCCTCGGCCCGGCTCATGTTTGCCACTCGCTCCAGTTCTACCAAGCGCTCCTTCTCCAGCTTTTCGAGTTGATTCCACCTCTTGTCCAGATTGCTCTGGCGCTGGCTTAGTTGGCGTTCTCGCCGCTCCAACTGCTCAAGACGATCATCGAGGCCAGTCCGCCTGCGTTGCAGGCGGTCCTCCTCCTTGCGCAGTTCCCGCTCGCGCCGCTTGTTCTCTCGTTCGGCCTCGTTCTTTTGCTTGATAACTTGGTCCTGGGCCTGGAACAACTTTTCCTTGGCTTCCGTTTCGGCCTGCGTGACGATGCGCTCCGCCCGCTGCTCGGCGCCCTCAATCGACAGTCTGCTCTGACGCTGGAAATAAAAGTATGCTGCCACGGCGCCCAAGCCCAGACCTACGATGAGTGCCACGATGGCAATGATCAGATTACCCATGTCTCTGTTTTCCTTTCCAAGTCTGTTTCAATATGTAAACGGACCCCATCACTGGGAAGCGCAAGATCGGGTTTGCCCGGGATTCATTCGCCGGCCGTCATCTCGATCCAATGACGTTCGGCAGCTTCCCGTGCCACATCATAGTCAAATCCTCTCCGAGCGAGGTACTCGACGACCTTGCGATGGAACTCCCTCTGGTCCAGATGCTGCACTTGACGCGCTTTTTTGCTCGCGCTGCGATAGGCACTTGCTGAGACGTCTACCGAAGCCAGTGCCTGCTCAATGATCTCGTAACTTACCCCTTTGAGCCGCAATTCGTAGCGCAGCGCACGCAACCCCTTGGGCCGGAAACGCTCCCGGTTCTCGATCCAGAATTGGGCAAAAACCACATCGTCCAGCAATCCAGCCCGCTCAAGCCGCTCAACAACGGCGTCGATCTGCTCCTCTGGCAGACCACGTTTCTTCAGATAGGTGATTACCTCAGCCCGGCTGCGAGGGCGATACGACAGGTAATCCAGGGCTTTGTGATAGGCTGTCTCGACGTCGCCCTGCTCCTGGATAGATACGATCTCGGCATCCGAAAGGAACTGTCCCCGTGTCAAACGAGCTGCCACGATGGCTGGAACACCAAAAGCAAACCGGCCATCAAGGTAAACGCTCACCCTGTCTCGATTCTTTTTCTGATACTCTAACGCCGTGATCCTTCCGGCCATACAGCCGTCCATGTTGGCTAATACGACAAACGGCCGTAGTGCACTAGCACCACAGCCGCAAGTGCCCCCCCGAGACGGTTATCTCGGAAGGGTACGCTATGCCGAGTGGACCGGTGTATGGCAGGTGTACCGGCTTGCGAACCAGATTTTAGGCGGAGAATAGCATCAGATCAACAGCTCGAAATCCCATTCTGTGCAACAGTCGTTCTTCCGCAACCTTCACACTCGCAGGTGTTTGCTTCTCCGCTTTATGGTCAAACCTGCTCTCTGTCCCCGGCATTGAGGATGGAGTTCAGGAAGAGTGAACGCTCATCTGAATCTCGCCCTTTGCCAGGGCGCACACCCAACGTCGCTCTTTGCCAGTCTCCCTGGCCGCCCGGTGGCTCAGACAAGCTAGCTCTAGGTCCCGAGTTCGTTCTCTCGGCATTGCTTACGGCTGTGATACTCAGCAAATCCAAGGTGCCTTCACTGAATGCCGCAGTCGCCTATTCTTTTGTGAAACATCCCGTTACAGCAACCCGCAATTGATGAAACTTCTCTTGGCCCATCAAAGGCCGCCTGGTCAGTCTTCTTCCTCAGCCTCGGTCGGAGTTGGTACCTGCACCTCAACCAACCCCGAAGCCCGGCGGATGGCGTTCTCAATCTCAAAGCATTGCACCGGGTTCTCGCGCAACGCCTGCTTGGCATTCTCGCGACCCTGTGCCAGTCGCTCTCCATTGTAGGAGTAGAACGAACCCCGTTTCTCGATCAGATCCAACTCTACCCCCAGATCCAGCACATCTCCCTCTTTGCTGATCCCCTCGTCGTACATGATGTCAAACTCGCATTCCCGGAACGGCGGCGCCACCTTGTTCTTCTTCACCCGCACCCGCGTCCGGTTGCCTGTCACCTCTCCCCCCGCCTTGATGGCCTGAATGCGCCGGATGTCCAGCCGCACCGAGGAGTAGAACTTGAGCGCCATCCCTCCCGACGTCGTCTCTGGACTGCCAAACATCACCCCAATCTTGTGTCGTAACTGATTGGTGAACACCATCGCCGTGTTGCTGCTCTTGATCGCCCCGCTCAGCTTCCGCAGCGCCTGGCTCATCAGCCGCGCCTGCAGCCCGGGATGGCTGTCGCCCATGTCGCCCTCGATCTCGGCCCGCGGCACCAGCGCCGCCACCGAGTCGACGACGATGACGTCCATCGCGCCAGAGCGGACCAGGGCTTCGGCGATCTCCAGGGCCTGCTCGCCGGTGTCGGGCTGGGAGATGTAGAGCTCGTCGACGTCCACGCCACACTTGGCAGCGTAGACCGGGTCGAGGGCGTGTTCCATGTCGATAAAGGCCGCCACGCCGCCCTGGCGCTGGGCTTCGGCGACGATGTGCTGGCAGACGGTGGTCTTGCCCGAGCCCTCAGGACCATAGATCTCGGTGACGCGGCCGCGTGGGACACCGCCGATGCCCAGTGCGAGGTCGAGGGCCAGGGAGCCGGTGGGGATCGATTCCACCTCCAGGTGGCTGGCCTGTCCCAGGCGCATGATGGCGCCTTCACCATATCGCTTCTGAATGCTGTTCAAGGTCGTTTCCAATGCTCGAAAGCGTCCATCTTCTTTCATCTTGCGCCACCCTCCTGATCTCTAGCTGATTACCACCAGTATAGCACAAATGTTCTAGTCTGTCAAGTCTTGAACCAGGACAGGTGTGCACGATCCTGTGTTCTATGGTATACTTGGGCGCTTTGTGGGTTTTGAGTGAGGGCAGCATCGGGCATGAGTGTGAGTCGAACCAAGCAGAAACGCAACCGCATCCTATCGTGGATCATCAACCTGGCGGGGGTCCTCGTTTTTGCACTGATCCTGTATCTGGGTGGGGTTGAGGCCTGGCAACAGATCCTCGATGGAGATTGGCAGTACGTGCTGGCTGCCCTGGGGGTCGCGCTCGCCTGGAACCTGGTGGCTACCTATCGCTGGTCGCTCATCGCTAACC
>JASFHU010000047.1:0-13479 GCA_050123055.1 Anaerolineae bacterium | reverse complement strand
CGGATAGGTGATGCCCTGTTCATCGGCGCTATCTCGGGCCGGGTGCGAGCCATGCTGGATCATCGCGGAGAAATGGTAGAAGCGGCCCCCCCTGCCATGCCAGTGCAGGTGATGGGCCTTTCTGATCTTCCAAAGGCTGGCGATTTCTTTGAGGTTGTCGAGAGCGAGCGAGAGGCACGCGCCCTGGCCGAGGAGCAGGCCGAGAGGGAGAGGCTGGCAGAGAGTCGACCCACCCAGGCCAGACCCCTCTCGTTGGACGATATCTTTAGCCGGTTGCAGGCCGGCGAGGCCATTGAGCTGAACCTGATCCTCAAGGCAGATGTGGATGGCTCCATGGAGCCGATCGTGAACTCGCTGGAGATGTTGGGCACCGATGAACACAAAGTCAACATCCTGAGCCAGGGGATCGGTCGCATCTCAGAGTCAGACATCATGCTGGCTTCGGCTTCGCAGGCCATTGTCATCGGCTTCCATGTCGATGTGGACGAAGCAGCGCGCCGGGTCGCCGAGATCGAGGGCGTGGATATACGGCTTTACAACATCATCTACAAGCTGATAGAGGACGTTGACAAGGCCCTCAAGGGTATGCTGGAACCGGTATACGAGAAGGTAGTCATCGGGCACGCCGAGGTGCGAGCTGTCTTCGGCATCAGGCGACGGGGAAACATTGCTGGTTGTTACGTGACCGATGGCGAGGTGACTCGCAACGCCTGGGTCCGTGTCTATCGTGATGATGAGGAACTGTTCGATGGGCAGCTCGATTCCCTCAAGCGGTTTCAGGAGGACGTGACTGAGGTCAGGGCCGGCTTTGAGTGTGGTGTTGGCATCGCCGGTTTCGACACCTTTGAGGAAGGCGACCTTCTAGAGTTCTACCGGGAGGAAAGGGTCGGTTAGTTCGTAGCTTGGTGGTGGAGGTGGGGAATGCGCCATCCCCCACCACTATGTGGACCCTGCGGTCAAAGTTTATGGCAACTCGTCGTCAACGCCGTGTGGCGGAACTGATCCATAGGGAGCTAAGTCTGCTCCTGATGCGCGAGGCGCGCGATCCACGACTGGCTGGCGTCACCATTACCGAGGTGAGGGTATCGCCTGACCTGATGGTAGCCCGTATCTATTTCAGCGTGCTTGGAGAACCTGGCCAGGACAAAGAGGCCCTGGCTGCACTGGATCGCGCTAACGGATACCTGCGTACCCAGCTCGCCGGCCAGGTGCGTTTGCGGTCCGTGCCAGAGCTGATCTTTGAACTCGACACCAGCGCCGCCTATGGGCAGCGCATCGACGAGCTGCTGGCTCAGATTGCTAAAGAAGATGGTCAGGAAGATGGATCGGAACCTGCGTAACAGCATCCAGGAGCTGGTTAGCGGTGCCAGGCGTATCCTGATCGTGACGCATGTCGCGCCTGATGGCGATGCCATCGGCTCGCTGTTGGGTTTGGGATGGTTGCTGCGAGCCCAGGGCAAAGAAGTAACCCTTGCCTGTGAGGATCCGGTGCCCGAGATCTATGATTGGCTGGCGGGCAGTGCGGCCATTGTCCGGCGGGTCACAGGCCAGTACGACCTGGTCATCAGCCTGGATTGTAGTGACGAGCGCAGGATGGGCAACGTGTTCCATGATGGACTGTCAGGCATTCCGTTGCTCAACATAGACCACCACGTGACCAACACAAACTTTGGTACGGTCAACTGGGTAGATCCCGCGAGTGTGTCGACCACGCAGATGATCCTGGACCTGGCCGAGAATTTTGATTGGCAAGTGCCCGTGCCGGTGGCGGTTTGCCTGCTGGTTGGCCTAGTGACCGATACCCGCTCCTTCCGCACCTACAACATGGATGCTGCGGCCATGCGGGCGGCGCTGCGCCTGATGGAAGCCGGGGCCTCACTCAACGAGATCACCAGGCGCGTATTGGATCAGCGGATGCTAGCTTCGATTCGCCTCTGGGGGGAGGCCTTTGATCGCCTGCAACTGCAGGACGATGTCCTATGGACCGAGGTAACCCGTGAGATGCGGCAGAGCTGGGGCCTGGGCGAAGATGGAGACTCTGGGCTGGCCAACTTTTTGTCGGGAGTGCGCGAGTCCAAGGTGGTGGTCGTCTTTGCTGAGCGCGACAATGGGACCATCGACGTGGGCATGCGCTCCGGGCCTGGCTGGGACGTGGCTCAGGTGGCTCATCGGCTGGGTGGAGGCGGGCATCCTCAGGCGGCCGGTTGTACCCTGGAGGGTGACCTGGAGGCTGTGAAACGTCGGGTGCTGCCTGAGCTCTGGCAGAGCCTGAGCCAGCAGGATGGGGAAGTGTGACGGAGAAAACCGTGACGGCGGGTTACCTTATCGAGGTGCGCGCGGTCGAGATCCGAGGGCGGGGTGTTTGCCCTCAAAGCATAAAAGTGGGCGATGTCTTCCGCTCCGACCGTGAGGTCGGGGCGGTCTGTCACTGGGCGGCGCACACGCTGTTGCCCTTCACCACGGCGCTTCGCTTCGGAGGCGATCTGCCCTGGGAAGCGGAGACTGGCGTTGCCCGGATCTGCTGCCCCGATCCTGAAAACTCGGTGGTATTCGAGATCCGCAGACTGGAAGCCCATGGCTGATTGTGAAAACTGTCCGAAAGCGCAAGCAGCAGCCAGGCAACGCTGGGTCGCGCCCAAGCGAGACGTGCCCTTGTCCGGTATCCTGAACGTCGACAAGCCGCCGGGCATGACCTCTCATGACGTCGTCGACGCGGTACGCCGCGTAGCCGGCCAGCGCAAGGTGGGCCATGCTGGCACCTTGGATCCCATGGCCACCGGAGTGCTGCTGGTCTGCCTCGGACGGGCCACAAGGGTTGCCGAATACCTGATGGCGGGCCAGAAACGCTATCGAGCCACCATCGTGTTCGGGGCCACCACCGACACGTACGATGCCGAGGGAGAGATCACCAGCAGCGGCGGGAGGACCGATTTTGATCGGGCCGAGATCGCGCTCGCCCTGGCTCGCTTTGTAGGTACTATCGAACAGGTGCCACCCATGTTCTCGGCTCTCAAGCAGCAGGGCCAGCCCCTCTACAAGCTGGCGCGCCAGGGCAAGTCGGTTGTGCGCGAGCCGCGCCAGGTCGAGATCGACCACATCGAGTTGGTAGATTGGGCGCCCTCATCGCTCGTCATTGAAGTAGCCTGCTCGCCGGGCACCTATATTCGCTCGCTGGCCCACGATCTGGGGCAGGCTCTGGAAAGCCAGGCCTACCTGGCGGCGCTCGTTCGCCTGGCCAGTGGCGAGTTTACCCTGCAAGAGGCGGTCAGCCTGGGGCGGCTGGAGGAGGCGTTTCAGCACGGTCAGGAGGACAGGTATCTCTTGCCCCTTGACGAGGCATTCCTCGACTGGCCCGCCATGATCGTTGGCGCGGATGATGCCAGGCATATCGTGCATGGCCAAGCAGTCCAAGGCGAGCCGCCCACGACTGGTCAGGCCGGGGGCGATCTTGCAGGGGCGCCTCTGTACCGTGCCTACAGCCTGGAAGGCGATTTTCTGGCCATCATGACCTACCACGCTGCCTCCGGGCAGTGGCGTCCCAAAAAAGTGTTCGCCTCGTAGTACGGCTCAACACGGAATTCGCATACCTGGCACACGACATGCAAGTAATCGACGATCTGACCAAGGTCAATCTTCAGCAGGATACGATCCTGACCATCGGCGCTTTTGATGGGTTGCATCGAGGGCATCAGGAGCTCATCGCTGCCGTGGTAGAGCGGGCGCGTGGTACAGACCGCCAGTCGGCGTTGCTCACCTTCCATCCTCACCCGGCGGTGGTCCTTGCACCTGAGCGCGCCCCGCGCTACCTGACCACGCCCGGCGAAAAGATGGCGCTGCTGGAGCGCCTGGGGTTGGACCTGGTGCTGCTGTTGCCGTTTAGCCGGCAGGTTGCAGCCACGCCAGCCCGCCAGTTCATGGAAAAGGTATCCACGCATCTGCGGCTGCGGGAGCTGTGGGTTGGCACCGACTTTGCCCTGGGGCGGAATCGCGAAGGCGATGTGCCCCGGCTGCGGGAACTGGGGCGCGAGTTGGGCTACGAGGTCCAAGTCTACGAGCCCATGCTTGGGGGTGAGCAGATCATCTCCAGCAGCCGCGTCCGCGCGCTCCTGGCCCAGGGGCGGGTCAGAGAGGCAACAGAGTTGCTGGGGCGCTATCCCAGTCTGTATGGCGAGGTGGTGATGGGCGCCCAGCGGGGGCGGACACTTGGCTTTCCCACCGCCAATCTGGAGGTCCGGCCCGAGCGGGCCGTGCCTTCGGACGGGGTCTATGCGGTCTTTGCCCTATTGGGCTCCGAGCGCTACCCCGCGGTGGCAAACATTGGCGTGCGGCCTAGCTTTGACAATGGCCAGCGGACCGTGGAGACCCATATTTTGGACTTTGAGCAGGATATCTATGGCTGCGACCTGGTGGTTGAGTTCGTGGCCCGCCTGCGGGCTGAGCGCCGATTCGAGGACATCGACGACCTCGTGGCTCAGATCGAGCAGGATAGCCAGGCAGCACGACAACTCTTGAGTGAAGAACCTGTACCCGCAGGTGTAGGCACCGCCGATGCCGCAGTCGCTGGGTGCCCTTACCGCTACCAGGAGGTGGACCACACCGCCGACCGCGCGCTGCGGGTCTGGGGCAGGGGGCTGCCAGACCTGTTTGTTGGCGCGGCTAGGGGTATGTACGACCTGATGGCTGACCTGGATCTGCTGGTTTCGATCAGTTGGCAGACTATCCGATTGGAGGCCTGGGACCAGGAAACCCTCCTGGTGGACTGGTTGAACGAACTGCTCTTCCATACAGAGATGGATGGCTTGCTGTTCGTAGATTTCCGCATCGAATCGCTTGACGCTCCGTCACAGTTGGGCAGCGGTTCATCGGCTGCGTCGCTGGTGGCTCATGTGGGCGGGGTCCATGCGCCGGCGACCGGAGCAGACATCAAAGCCGCAACGTTTCATAATCTTTCGTTGGTCCAGGATGAGTCGGGTTGGTCGACCGTGATCACCTTCGACGTTTGACCTACCCGCCAGGTGTTCGATCTTTATGTTTGACGTATCTGCTCAATAAGTGGGGGCGCTGTGTGTGCGGACGGCTTTTCCGCCCGCACACACCCATCTTCCCCGACTTATCGAAAAGATATTGTTTGACACACGAAAGTGAGAGGATCATGGTCTCTAGGTCCGATTTGGTGCGCATTAGCGAATATGTCTGGGAGGTTCCGCGGAGCTACCGGTCTGACATGAAAGTGCCGGCCCGTATCTTCACCAACGAAAAGATGTTAGAGATGTCCTTTCGGGACAGGACGATGGAGCAACTGATCAACACAGCGGCCATGCCAGGTGTGGTCAAGCGGGTACTGGTCATGCCCGACGCCCACCAGGGCTATGGGCCGCCCATCGGCGGCGTGGTACCGACCCGCTATCCGAATGGAGTCATCTCGCCAGGGGCAGTAGGCTATGACATAAACTGCGGCGTCCGTCTCATGCGTACAGAGCTGGAGGCCCAGGAGGTCCGGGACGAGGTCGATAGCCTGATCACGGCTCTGTTCCGCAATATCCCCAGCGGCGTGGGCAAGGGCGGCGGTGTGCGCAAGGTCTCTGTCCGCGAGATGGATGATGTCTTACACAAGGGGGCGGCCTGGGCAGTTAAGGCGGGCTATGGGCGGCCGGAGGACCTGACGCGGCTAGAAGAGGGCGGGGCCATGGAGGGAGCGGACCCTTCTGCCGTGAGCCCGCGGGCCAAGCAGCGGGGCGGTCCCCAATTGGGCACCCTCGGCTCGGGTAACCACTTTATCGAGATCCAGGAAGTAGAGACCATTTACGACCCGCAGGTTGCCCATGCCTATGGCCTGTTTGAGGGCCAGCTTGCCGTGTCGATCCATTCCGGTTCACGTGGCCTTGGCCACCAGGTCTGCGACGACTATGTGAAGAGCCTGCAGGCAGCCGTGCAAAAGTACAAGATTCAGTTGCCCGACCGGCAGTTGGTATGCGCTCCTCTCAACTCACCGGAGGGCAGGCGTTACTTTGGGGCGATGGTGTCAGCGGCAAACTATGCCTGGGCCAACCGGCAGTGCATGGCCCATCTTGCTCGCAGGAGCTTCCAGGAGGTCCTGGCCGGCAAGGTACGGAACTTTGACCTCCATACCGTCTACGACGTGGCCCACAACATCGCCAAGATCGAGGAACACGTGGTCGATGGCAAGCCGCTGAAGCTCTGCGTCCATCGCAAAGGTGCGACACGGGCCTTCGGACCAGGTCATCCGGCCGTGACGCCGGTATACCGCGACGTGGGCCAGCCGGTCCTGGTGCCCGGCGATATGGGGACCGCCTCCTATGTGCTGGTCGGCACGGCCGATGCGCTGGAGGAAAGCTTTGGCACCAGTTGCCACGGCGCGGGCCGGACAATGAGCCGCCGGGCCGCCAAGCGCAAGATCCACGGTGCGACGCTGCGACAGGAGCTCGAGCAACGCGGCATTAGCGTGCGAGCAAGGAGCATGGCCGGGCTGGCCGAAGAGGCTCCCGATGCTTACAAGGACATCGATGCCGTCGTAGAGGTGGTGGATGGCGCCGGCCTCGCCCGCAAGGTGGCCCGCCTGCGGCCCTTGGCGGTGATGAAGGGCTAGGCGCCTGGCATTGGCTGTTGGACACCGGGTATCTTTGGCCCGGAGACGAGCTTTGACCTGTCCAGAGAAGCAGGAAGTCGAGGCCCCTGGTATGGGGCCTCTTTTACATAAAAGGCGAGCATGAAGATAGAGGCTGAGCTGGTAGAAGGTCGGTTTGTGGCCCGTGACAACCGCTTCCGGGTCACCGTGGAGGTGGACGGGCAGCGGCTATGGGCCCACCTGCCCAACTCGGGGCGCTTGGGCGAGCTGCTGGTGCCGGGTCGCCGCGTGGTTCTGGTCCACCGGGCCGCCAAAGGGCGCAAGACCGACTATGACCTGAACCTGGTCGAGATGGAGGGTCGCTGGGTGTCGGTCGACGCCCGGCTGCCCAACGATCTGGTCGAAGAGGCCCTCCGCAGCGGGAGACTCGCCCCCTTGGCCGGCTACCCAACCCTGCGCCGCGAAGTGCCCCATGGTCGCAGCCGGTTTGACTTTCAGCTCGCAGCTCCGGACAGGCCGCTCTGCCTCGTCGAGGTCAAGTCGGTCACGCTGGTCGTGGACGGCTTGGGCTGTTTTCCCGATGCCGTCACCCTGCGCGGGCGACGCCACCTGAACGAACTGGCTGAGGCCGTCGGGGCTGGTTACCGGGCCGCCGTCGTCTTTTGCCTGCAGCGGGACGACGCTTCTGGCCTTCGCCCCCATGACGAATCGGACCCCGGCTTTGGCCGCGCCCTGCGCGAGGCAGCCACGAAGGGCGTAGAGGTCTATGCCTACGCCTGCTGGGTCGAGCCGGGGCGGATCGAGATCACCCACCCTTTGCCGGTTTACCTCGAGCTCCACTAATCCTCAAGTACATACATCAGCCGAGCCTGGTGTTTTCGGTCGACCTGTGCTATACTAAGCGAAAGCGTGTAATTGCTTTGTAAGGAGGTACCATGCCCAAGTCTGTAAGCGTCAAAGTCAGCAGCCGCCACCAGATCTCGGTGCCGCGCATAGCTCGCGACCGGTTGAACATCAAGAGTGGTGATAGACTGCTCGTGGACATACAGGATGGACTGCTGATCCTGATTCCACAGCCAGGAGACTATGCAGCTCACCTGGCTGGCTTGCACCAGGATGTCTGGAAGGAGCTCGATACGACCACTTACCTGGCAGAGGAGCGGGATGCGTGGAACGACTCGTCGAACGACTGACCAATCACCAGGTCATTGGACTCGATACCTCTGTGTTCATCTACCACTTTGAAGCCCATCCGCGGTATCAAGCGTTGACTCGAGTGCTCTTGGATGCTGTCCAGGCCGGACGGCCGGCTGCCGTGACTTCTACCGTAACGGTGATGGAGCTGACCGTTCGGCCCTGGCAGCTTGGCCGTCCGGCTGTGGCCCGCGAGTATGAGGCTCTTTTGGTTCATTTTCCTCATCTGATGCTGGCTGATGTGACCCGCGCTGTAGCGCGCCGGGCGGCGCAGCTCCGGGCACGCTATCGCATACGGCCAGCCGATGCGCTGCAGGTGGCATCGGGCCTGTGCCATGGCGCGACCGCTTTTGTCACCAACGACCGGCAACTGGCGCGATTGGCGCCGGAGCTCGACGTGATCGTCCTGGATGACGTCGTTCTGTAGCAGAAGCCATATTGCTTTGCCTGCACTGCTTCCCTGCATTGACAAGCTGGCGCTTTTTGGTACAATCGGGTCACTTTGTCAGCGGGGGCTTGAATGCGCAGTCGCGGGTATACGATCTTCCTTTTTCTGTCTTTGGTGCTTTTTGCCGCGTCGATGGTCTCCTGCGGGGTGCAGGAGCCTGCGCCCACGGTCGTGGCCCAGGTAGCCACCGAGCGGCCAACCTTCACGTTGACCGTTGAACCCACGCCCACAGCCACGCCGACCGCCACAGCCACGCCAACTCCTTCCCCGACGCCCACCGACACACCCACACCGACACCCTCTGCCACGCCCACCGAGACACCTACGCCGACCCCGACCCCGACCGCAACACACACCCCCACGCTGACGCCCACGCCCGTGCCGCCGACGCCGTCGCCCACGGCGACGCCCAAACCCAAGCCGCCCACGCCGCCTCCTACGGAACCGCCCACGCCTGAAGATGGCTTTGTATTCGACATAACAATGCAGCGCATGTTGAACATCGAGGAAAACGGCGGTGCGATTGGCAATCACAACATCTATGTCCACGTCTATGACGCCAACGGGAACCCGCTGAACGGCGTCGTCGTCTGTCGGGTCTATGCCCTGCAGCTCCAGCCGCCCGACCCCCACGCCTGTGGCATCAGCGGCGAAACCGGTCCGGGCCGGATGCACTTTGACGTCTACTCCGGAGATATCATCTTTGTCGCCAGCCGCGATCCGGAACATCGCCCGCTGAGCGCCCATACCCGGCTGCTGGCGCAAGAACCGGCCAACATGGACTTTCAGGAGTTGGTGGACAACGGGTACTGTGAGAGTATTGAGGACTGCGAGCGCCGTGAGGCCATCAACAACCTGGTGCGCTTTCACTACTCGTACGAGGTCCACTTCAACCGGCGGTTCTGAGGGCTGTGCCGGGGTGAGCCGGTGAACTGCGGCAGACAAGGGAGCGCAAGCAAGGTGCCAGGCAATTGTTGGCCCAGGATCGCCCTCGAAGCGAGGCCGGCTCAGTCGGTCTGGCCCTGGCCTTGTTCGTCCTCCCTGCCCAACTGTGTCGACAACTGTTCCAGCTTGGCGCTCAACGCCCGGAGCTCAGCCGTGACCTGATCGAGCTGCTGCTGCACGGTCGCAACCGCTTGCGAGTCCTGGTCTGGCGGCAGCTTAGACTGGACGACCCGCTGGTGCCTGCGGGCATTGCGCACGGCAATGGCAGCGTATTCGGACAGACCCGTCAGCCATTCCAGATCTGGCTCGCGGAAGAGCGGTTCGCCAGGATCGCGAGTAGCGAGCAGCACACCAAAGGTCTCTCTCTGCCAGCGCAAGGGAGCTGCCGCCAGGGGCCCTGCAGGGTGGCCGATGATACTGCCCAGGGCTTCCTCATCCCCGGCATCTTCCATGAGCAGCGCCTGGCCCGAGTGAGCTACCTGCAGCGCCAGTTGGCTCTCCACCGCTTCGTCGATCAGGCGGACCTCACGATCTGTGGGACCCCTCGTGGCGCACAGGCAGAGTTTGGCTCCCTCGCCTGCGTCCAGTAAAAGTAGGAAGGCTTGATCTGCGCGGGTGATGTAAAGCGCTGCCTCCACCGTTCGCTTGCACACACGCCTCACGTCAAGCTGGGCGACCAGCGCCTTGCCCACGCGGGTCAGGATGTTCATGTCGCGCATCCAGCGTTCCACCTGGCGAGTCAGGGGGATCACGGCCTCTGGTTCCGCCCGTTCCACCAGTTCCTCAGGCTCGGCCGGAATGGCCGGTGGGGACCGGTCGGCCAATGCTTTTTCCACGGCGTACAGCATGTCCGAGACTTTGTAGGGCTTGACGATATAGTTGACCGCGCCCAGGCGCAGGGCCTGTTCGGCCACCTGCTCCGAGCCATAGAAGGTCGTCAGGATCACCGGCGTCTCCACCTCTTGCTCCTGGAGAGCTGCCAGAACCTCCAGCCCATCCATTTTGGGCATGTTCAGGTCCAGGATGACCAGGTCTGGCTTGTTCTGTAGGATGCTCTTCAGCCCCTTTTGGCCATCCATGGCCGTGATGACCTGGTAGCCGTTGGGTTTGAGTACGTTGTTTGCCAGGTGGACAATGTTCTCGCGGCGGTCGTCGACAATCAGGACTGTTTCTTCTGACATCGTACCTCCACAGTCCACGGGGAGCGAACCTGATATTCAGTCCTCTCCCTGTTCCGTCTTAGCGCAGTAGCGCTTCCAGTTTGTCAAATGCCACTCGCGATGTCAGGTCGAGGCTGAGCGGGGTGATCGAAACGACGCGATCGACAAGTAGAGCTTGGATGTCGGAATCGGGTTCCAGGATGGCATGGTCAATTACCATCTCATAATCCAGGCGGCGCTTCTCGCCCAGGTGGCGGCGTCCGCTGGGCAGCACCTGGAAGTACCGCTGCCTTGACAGACGGGTCACCCGCCAGAGAGTCTCGGAAGTGGCGTCGCACGGGACCTCCAGCTTGAGAAGGTCCACATCGGCGGGCAACTGCCGCGACAGCATCTGCTCCGCAAAAAAGTGGGTAAAGTATGCTGCCGCCGAAAAGTCCAGACCTTCCGAGTGGTTATAGTGGTATTGCTTGTCGGTTTCCAGGCTTGCGGCCAGGGCGAGCACCCCCTGGTCGGCAGCCTCCATGGCGGCGCCAACCGTGCCCGAGCCGGTTACACCCGATCCGACATTCTCACCAAAGTTGATGCCCGCAACGCAGAGTGACGGCTGTCTGGGCACCAGTTCTACCAGGGCATAGAGCACTGCCTGGGCTGGCGAGCCAAAGATGGCGTAGGCCTGCACCCGCTGCCCGTCAACCTGGTAGAATATCTCGTGGATGGCACCATCGTTGGTATTGGGCAGGCTCCGTCCGGCACCCGACTGCTGCTCGCACGGCGCAGTGACCATCACCTCGCCCAGAGGTAGCACGGCCCGGACAGCCGCTCGCAGGCCCGGCGACTCGATGCCGTCGTCGCACGTCACCAGGATCAATGGTCGTTCACCATCTACCACAAAGGGTCGCCTCCATCTCGGGATGCGACCACATTATAGCAGATTTTCCCTATTCTTGCACCTTTATCGGGCTGCCGATGGAGTACATATTTCGGTGGAAACACACTTGACCCTGTCGTTCCGAGTTTATCCATGGCGGATGCCGCCACTCAGAAGGGTATGACACCAGCACCTATGCCGTTCTCTGCTCGTGCTGGACTGTGGTCCAGCACACCCAGTAGCAATGCGCGGACTGTGGTCCACGCGGAGCCGGGGATGAATCTCGCCGTGTCATTAGTGGCGCCAGCGAAGCAACCCCCGGCTCTGTAGGTGGGGATCGCTTCATCGCCGATGCTCTTCGCGATGACAGAAGTGCCCGAGTTGGTATTTCTGCCGAAAGAGATACGCTACCGGTATGTGAGCCGATGTTGCTAGAGTCTGGCTGTCACGGTCGCCCGTTGCCGGTGTCGGTGCCAGTCCCGGTGGCTGCCTGGGAACCTGACCCGCCCGGTGGCTCCGAATCGCCCGCCGGTTGTGACCCGGGACCAGAATCTTGATCACCACCCGGCTGGGAGCCGGATCCAGAGTCTGGCTCCTGGTCAGGCTGCGATCCCGAGCCGGAACCCGGATCCTCGCCCGGCTGTGAGCCGGGCCCGGAGCCCGGATCTTCATCTGGCTGTGACCCCGGACCAGAACCCGGATCCTCGCCGGACTGGGAGCCGGGACCAGAGCCTGGATCCTCGTCCGGCTGGGAGCCAGGTCCGGAGCCCGGATCTGAGTCTGGTCGTGGCCCGGGGCCAGAACCTGGGTCCTCGTCCGGTTGGGAGCCCGGGCCCGAGCCTGGAGTCCCGGCCGGATGGGGCTCATCCGGTTGCTGTGGTCCAGCCGGCGATTGCTGCGGTCTGACCGGTCTCTCCTCCTCATTGGGACCAGACCCTGGGTGCGGGTCTCTCTTCGGCCCTGACTCCGCCGGCCCGTCGTCCCGCTGGGGACCTGGCCTCTGATCCGGCTCCATGGAGGGAGTCGGTCCCCAAGGCTTGTCTTCCCGCTGGGTGCCCGCGCCGGGCTGTCCGGTGGGCGTTTCTGGTCTCAAGCGGGGCTGTTCCTGGTTGGGCTCCCCCTGCCCGGTGTGCAGTTCCTGGCGCACCCGATTCATCTCTTGCAGTAGCTTGAGAACAGGCGTCTGCTCCGCCTGGGGTAGTGTGCTGGCCGCCTGTTTCAAGGTTTGCTCCCGTACCTGGAGGATGTTACCAAGACGCTGGCTGGCCAGAACTGCTGCCTCGCCCTCCACCTGCTGGACGGCCAGGAACGCCTGGGCTAGCTGCTCCCTGGCTCTGTTGGCTATGGGTTCGTCTACCACTCGGCGTTGCTCTATGAGCCGGGTGATCTCGTCCAGCCGCTCAGCCATCAGCGTCAAAGTCAGACCTGCTCTGGCCTCAGGATCAGCGGTCCATTGCAGGCGGGCCGCTTCAGTAGCCAGTTTGAGAGCGTACAGGGGTTCTCCGGGCAGGCTATCGGCCGCAGCATAGCCAGCCCCAAAGATCAGACCCAAGACCAGAACCACTGCCACCAAGGCGCCTGCAAGTCTCATCCCTGCTGGCTGCCACCAGACTCTTCTGAGAGGCGTCGCTTTGCTGGCTCGAATGCGTGCCGCCTCGGTCAAGAACCGTTGGCGCCCTGACAGGAGTTGGTTGGGCGGTGGAGGAGGCTGCTCGGCCAGGCTGGATACCAGTGTGGCGGTCTGGACCAGCGGGGCCAGCTTCCCTTCGATCCTTTCCCCATCCTCTGCACGCTGCAGATACGCCTGAAGTTGTTCAGCGTCCTTTTTCATCTTTCCCCGTTCTTCTCTCGCTCGAGTATCTTTCTGAGGCGCTTGACCGCTCGATATTGGATCAATTTGATCGAACCCTCGCTCTTGCCCATCAACTGGCCCACTTGCTTGATCTTCAGCCCCTCACCGAATCTGAGGAGGATGACCTGCTGCTGGCTTGGCGTGAGCTGGCGAACGGCCTGTCTGAGACGATGCTGGTCCTCGTGTTCCTCCACCATGGTCGCAAGGGATATACCGTCGGACACAAGTTCCTCATTCAGCGGCAGGGCCTCTCCTTTGGCCTGCTGCCGGAACCAGTCCATGGCCAGATTGTGCGCTACCCGGTACAGCCAGCCCTTCAACTGATCGCGGGGGGCCCGTGATGTGCCGAGGGCCTGCAGCAGCTCCAGAAAAACCTCGCTGGTCAGGTCTTCAGCCAGATGGGCGTTGCCAAGGTACCGGTAAAGG
>JASFHU010000046.1:0-13534 GCA_050123055.1 Anaerolineae bacterium | reverse complement strand
TGGACAACCATTGCGCCGTCTCCTACGTTCGCCCCGACCGCTTCCGGGTGACGCTGGAGCTTGCACAGGAGTACAACCTGCCCATCCGCGCCCCCTTTGGCGACGACCTGGAGGAACAGGTCGCTGTACTGGCCAGCCACAATGATCTACCGGCCTGGCTGGTCCGTTGGCAAGGGGCCAGGTACCGCCGCCAGGTAGACAGAGCCGGGATCCGCCGTCCCAACACGTTCATCCAACATTTCTCGATGCCCGGCAACCGCACCCCCGAGTACCTGCTCTCGGTCCTGGAAGGGTTGCATGACGGCTGGCTAAGCGAGTTGCTGGTTCATCCCGGCTACGATGGTGACTGGCGGGAGAAGGACTTGCGCGCGTTGCTGGATCGGCGTACCCAGGATCGACTGGACGAGCCAGACGTGCAATTGGCCAGCTTTGCCGCCCTGACAGAGAGACCGACGGGCGCGTGAGGGACCCGAAGGAGAGGTAGGATGGAGCTTGCATCGCTGGGCAAATGGATCGCCATCCTGGGCGTGGCGCTGGTCGTCGTCGGCGGATTGGTCTGGCTGCTAGGCCGAACAGGGCTGCCACTGGGACGCCTGCCGGGCGACATCCGTATCGAGGGTGAGAACGTGTCGTGCTACGCGCCCATTGTGACGATGATTATCCTGAGTGTGGTGTTGACGATCGTATTGAACATTGTCGTCCGTTTGCTTAACCGCTGAGAGGGATCAGAGAACTTGAAGACCAGCGAGTTCGAGTACGAGCTGCCGTCAGAACTGATCGCCCAGACGCCGGTCGAGCCACGCGATGCCTCGCGGCTGATGGTCGTTCACCGTGCCAGGGGTCAGATCGAGCACCGCGTCTTTGGCGAAATCGGCGAGTATCTCCGGCCCGGCGATCTACTGGTCCTCAACCAGACGCGCGTCATCCCAGCGCGCCTGTTCGGCTGCAAGGCCGAGACCGGCGGCAAGGTGGAATTGCTCCTCCTGAACCGGCGCGACGAACATACCTGGGAAGCACTGGTCCGTGGCAAAACGTTGCGTCCCGGCACGCGCATCGAATTCCGCACAGCAGGGGACACCGGGCAGGGAGGTCGCACCGCACAAGTAGCGGGCACCACGAGCCCCGAGGCACGGCTCGCCGCCCGAATCATCGCCGGGACCGAGTCGGGTGGCCGCCTGGTCCGCTTTGAGGAGCCCATCGAGCCACTGCTGGATGAATTGGGCATCGTGCCCTTGCCGCCCTACATCCACGAGCCCCTGGCTGACCCGGAGCGCTATCAGACGGTTTATGGTCGTGTGGAGGGCTCGGTGGCTGCCTCCACGGCCGGTTTGCACTTAACCCCAGATCTGCTGGTGGACCTGCGGCGGATGGGGGTAGAGATGGCCTTCATTACGCTGCACATCGGGCTGGACACCTTCCGCCCGGTCAAGGAAGAGCAGGTCACAGACCACCAGATCCACACCGAGTGGTACGAGCTGTCGGCTCCGGTGGCGGAGCAGATCAATCGCGCCAAATTGGAGGGACGGCGGGTGGTCGCCGTGGGCACCACGGTGGTCCGGGCCTTGGAATCAGCAGCGGCAGTGGGCCAGCAGGTTGCAGGTTCGCCAGAGTTCCAGCTCGCCACGGAAAGCTGTGAACCGGAAGGGGAAACCTGTGCCTGGCGGACGGTTTCGGCCTACTCGGGACCCACCGACCTGTTTATCTATCCCGGCTACCGTTTCCGAGCGGTGGACGTGATGATCACCAACTTTCATCTTCCGCGTAGCACACTGCTGATGCTGGTCTCGGCTTTTTCGGGACAAGCCTTGATCTCACAGGCCTACCAGGAAGCGATCCACCAAAGGTACCGGTTTTTTTCTTTCGGCGACGCCATGCTGTTGCTCTAGCGGGGTCCGGGACAGAGGGGCGCCGGTTCAAGCCCTGGGCTCGCCCCCGTCAGCGGCGGATGAGCGTGGCCAGAAAGGCCACCGTGGCCAGAGCAAAGAGAAGATAGCTGACGATCCCACCCCCCTGCGTGATATAGACCGCCACTGCCGCCAGCAGCAGCGCGGCAAAGATCACCGCCCTGGTCAGCCGGATCACCGCCGTTTCCACGCCACGGAGGGTCCGCATCGCCTCGGGGGGCCAGTTGGTGCGCACATCCAACTCGCCCCGAGAAGCCCGGCTGAAGAAGCGATCGGCCTGAACGGGCAGCGAAAGAGACAGCCTGACCACCTTTTCCAGCTCGCCTACCCAACCTCGCCAGTCGCGCCTGATCTCCTGCGTGGCCATCTCCTGAGCAAGAGGCTCAATTGCCTGCCACGGATCAAAGTCAGGGTACAGCGAGGTGGCCATGCCAAAGAGGATGGCAACCGCCCGCCCGACAAAGAGCAGATCGGCCGGGAACTGGAAGGGCATCTCGTACAGGACGTCCCGGTACTGCCGGGCAAGGTCGTGCCACTCACCCATGGCTCTTTCCTGGGCTTGCCGGAAGGTCAGACCCGAGTAGCGCTCCATGAGTTCAGCCGTGATCTGCTCAAGTTGGGCTAGGTCAGCGCCGGGTAGGAGCACACCCGCCCCCTGGTAGGCGCGTACCAGTCTCCCAGCATCTCTGGAGACAAAAGCCACCAAATAGTCCCGCAGGAAAGGTCGTATCCGCTCGGGAATGGTAGCCACCATGCCAAAGTCCACGAAAACGAGGCGGAAAGGCCTTCCCTGACCGGGCTCGACGAGGCCCAGTTCGCTCAAAATGGGCGGCAGAGGCTGGACAAACAGATTGCCGGGGTGGGGGTCGGCGTGGACAAAGTCATCGACAAACACCTGCTTCAGGTAGGTGTCGAACAGACGGCTGGCGACCTCCTGGCGGCTGATCCCCGCTGCCTCTATGGCCTCAAAGTCCGCGATCTTGATGCTGGCTACGTTCTCCATGATCAACACCCGGCGCGTTGAGGTCTCGGCGTACACGCGGGGGATGCGCACGGCGGGGTCGTCGGCAAAGTTCAAGGCAAAGTGCTCGGCATTCTCGGCCTCGGCAACGAAATCCAACTCTTTGCGGGTGGTCTCGCTGAACTCATCGTACAGACGGTCCAGATCCACACGGCGGCCGATGGGGCGATACCGCTTCAGCCAGCGGGTCGCAGTACGAATGGCTCGCAGGTCGGTCTCGACGATCTCTTCGATGCGCAGGCGCTGAACCTTAACGATCACCTCGTCGCCGGTAAGCAGGCGTGCGCGATGGACCTGGGCCAGGGATGCAGCGGCCTCGGGTTGCGGAACGAACCAGGGAAAGACCTGGTCCATTGGCTGCCCGAACTCAGCCTCGACGACTTGCTCGATATGAACAAAGGGCTCCGGCGGGACCTCGTCCTGAAGTCCAGCCAATTCAGTGGTGACTACAGCGGGCAACACGTCCACGCGAACGCTCAGGAACTGGCCCAGCTTGATGAGGACACCGCCCAACTGGACGGCCAGGGTGCGGTAGCGGCGGGCAAGCCGCTGCCAGCGACGTGGGGCTGAGCGCTCCACAAAGCTCCGTCCCAGGATCCTGCGCAAGATGATCTCCCACCAGATGAGGTGGGCAAAGGCTCCGGCGAAATAACGTACGATACGCCGGTAGCGCCGTCGATCGAAGGGCACATCCCGGACCTGCTCAGCAGGGCCAACTTGAGCCTGAGCGAAAGACGGGTTGGGCGGTGATGGATCGGTCATGAAACAAGACTCCAGTTTAGGGCCAGCAAGACAACCCTTGCCCTACTCGGTGATGTCAGCTACCGGGCCCCCAACGGCACGGACCAGATCCTCGGTGGCCAGTTCCAGCCCGGTGTCGTGTCGCCCGGCACTGATGGTCACGCGGGATTCCTCCAGGATATGATGGTCCACGTAGACAGGCACATCGGCCCGGCGCAGCCCCAGGGGCGCTACAGCCCCGACCTGATAGCCCGTGATGCGGGGTACATCAGCCTCGGGCGCCATCTCCAGCTTTTTGACCTCCACCAGACGGGCCAGTTTCTTCAGACTGAGACGTTGGTCACCCCGCACTGCAGCAATGAGATGCCGCTTGTCGGGGCGGCGCACCAGCAAGGTTTTGACCACCCGGCGCACCGGCACGCCCCGCTCAACAGCGGCTTCCTCCACATTCCTTGCCCGGTGGGCCTGGCTCAGCACCTGGTAGGGAATGCCCATCTCGTCGAGCGCGCGGATCGCGTGTGTTCGAATTTTAGCCACGGGTCACTCCTCTATAGCCGACAGGCTTTCGAGCCATTCATTGGCCAGGCTGGGTGAGCGCAGGCGTGCGATGTTCAGATGCGCATACTCGGGCTGGCCCAATAGCAGAGGATACTCCTTCCTCCTGCGACGATAGGTACTCAGAGCCCACCAGATGATGGAGTCGCGGCTGAGTAATGCGGTCGATAGCCTCTCGCGGTTCCCATTCCACAACTCCTGGCCTGTTACGGACCGCCAGAACGTCCGCCACGTCACACGGCCCATAATTACAGGCAGGTTATAGTCCAACCAGACGATCGTATCGGCCCGCCCCCAGACAATATCGCGGACCGCGCTATAGTTGCCATCGGTGGTCCAGGCATCGCCAGCAAGTGCCTGGGCGACGCAGGCCCGAAATTCCTCGCGTGGCGCAGGGGTCCAGTCGGGTCCCCAGTGAACCGCATCCAGCTCCACATGAGCGATCCCCAGGCGTTGGGCCAAGCGCCGCGCCAGCGTCGTCTTGCCGGATCCGCTGGTCCCCACGACGGCAAGGCGCCGCGGCTGCTCAAGTTCCACAGCGCTCACGATCCCTACGCCTCCTCCCACTCCTCCAGCAAGCGAGCAACCAGGGATTGCTCCTCCTCCGCGGTATGGACCTCGCCATCCAGCCGGGCATCGCGTACGGCGTTGAGCAACTTGCTAAAAAGAGGTGACGGCTTCAGGCCAAGGCCCATGAGATACTCGCCATCCACCACCGGCTGCACATGGCGCAGTTCTGTTTCATACCGCCACAATCGCGCCCGCACGCGCTCAGAGCCGGTGCACAGCCAGTGGATCATCCGGGATGCTGTGCTGCTGTAGCGCAGCAGCGCATGAAGCTTCCGGTTGGAGAGCTCTCTTTGATCCAGTTGAACCTCATGCTCGCGTAGGTCAAGGGTCTGGCGAAGCAGGGTCAGATCGTGGCGAAAGATCTTGAGGCGATCGACAAGCGCTTCCAACTCCGGCCGCGACATGGAATAGGTGAGCAAGGCAAGATAGAGCCCGGGCGCCGGGCGACCGTTCTCTTCGGGCTGGATGTCCCATTTGCCACTGGCTATGGTTTGGCGGAGCAGGGCAAACCATTCCCAGATCCCTTCAACACAGGCCAGGCGAGGATGGATCTGCGTCAGCACACTGAGCCCATCCAGCCGGCAGAGCGCCCGCTCCGGTTCTCGCTCACGCAGGATAAGGTAGAGCTCGTGGCGAATGCGTTCCCCCGTGACACGAGAGAGCATGGGCAGAGCATTATCGATCAACTCAGCCGTTCGCGGCTCGATGGAAAAGCCCAGGCGTTGCTCAAAGCGAGCCGCGCGCATGATGCGCGTCGGATCTTCGATGAAACTCAGGCTGTGAAGCGCCCGGATCAGCCCTTCCTTCAGGTCCCGCTCTCCACCGTAAAAGTCAAGCAGTTGGCCATAGTGGTCCGAATCGAGACGGATGGCCAGCGTGTTGATGGTAAAGTCCCGCCGGTGCAAGTCAGCCTTGATGGAGCTCCCTTCCACCTCCGGCAGCGCTGCCGAATAGGCATAGAATTCCATGCGGGCTGTGGCAAAGTCAAGGGCGGGTACGCCGAATTCGGCTTCGCGCCCTTCCAGGATGATCTTGGCCGTGCCAAACCGCTTGTGGCTCCGCGTGCGGGCGCCCGCACGCCGGCCCAGCCGCCGGGCCAGTCTGATGGCATCACCCTCCACCACCAAGTCCATGTCCAGCGTCGGCTGGTCAAGCAACAGGTCGCGGACAAAGCCCCCCACAATGTAGAGTGGAAATCCCATCTTCTGGGCCAGGTCGCTGGCCTGTTTCAGCAGGTCAAGGAGCGCGTGGGGCAGCGCAGCCTCGATCTTGGCCGC
The DNA here is from genome assembly GCA_050123055.1 of Anaerolineae bacterium. Lineage (GTDB taxonomy): Bacteria > Chloroflexota > Anaerolineae > JAAYZQ01 > JAAYZQ01 > JASFHU01. The sequence continues at coordinate 7,466 of JASFHU010000046.1, read as the reverse complement.
GATCTCCCGCCGGCGGGGCGGCTGGTGGGGCGCGGTAGCCCACAGTTTGATCAGATCGGTGCGGGTCACCACGCCCACGATCTCGCCTTCGTTCATTACCGGCACCTGGCCCACACCGTAGCGGGTCATGATCTGCTGCAAGCGCTCCACCGAATCGCCCGGAGTCACGTGGATGTCACCCTTGGTCATATAGTGGCTGGCCGGCATATCTCCCAGCCGCAGGCGCTGCGCGCGGTCGATCTCGCGGCGAGAGAGGATGCCCAGGATCGTGCCATCGCCGCCGGTGACAGGGAACCCCTCAAAGCCGTACCGAAGCATCTCCTCAGCAGCTTCATCCACGGTCGCATCGGGGGAAAGGGTATGGACGCCATGTGACATGATCTGGCCCACGGTCTCGAGGGGATGAATGTGCTGCTCCAACAGGTCGAGGAGGACCTGGCGTGCAGCCTGCAGATCTGTGTCGCGGATGAGGGCCGCCGCCGCCCGCGTGTGTCCCCCCCCACCAAAATGGCCGGTGATGTGGCCCACATCCACGGCATCGGTGGTGGAGCGGGCCACCAATTGCAGGTGTTCCCCCAGGTCGACCAGCAAGAACAGGCCGGAGGGATCGTACAGGTCGCGGATCTTGTGAGCCAGCGTCGAGATCTCTTCGACATAGCCCTCAGCCGTGGCCGTGGCGACGGCCACGGTGTGCCCGGCAAAATCGATCACTTCGGCGCTGTCCAACAGGGCGTCGTAGAGGGCCAGTTGCTGCTTGGTGAGGGCATGGTGCAGAAAATCGCTGACCACGGCCAGATTGGCGCCATGTTCCGCCAACCAGGTGGCACAACGGAGATCGCGCACGGTGGTTGTGGGATAAGCCAACGATCCGGTATCCTCATAGATCCCCAGGGCCAGCAGCGTGGCCTCCACCGGCGTCAGGGAGAGACCGTCAGCGATGATCCGTTCCAACAGCAGCGTAACAGTCGCCCCTACTTCCTCACCCATGTAGGACCAATTCTGTGGCAGGTCACGCCCAAGGGGGTGGTGATCGATGATCTGCACCACAGTGTCGTTGGACATGCCCTTGGGCGTGACCGGAGTCTGGGTATCGACCAGGATTATGCGCTCCACCTCCATGCGGCGGGGCAGATCCTCGTAGCGCACATAGGGCAACTCATCCCAATAAAGCGTCAGGAAGTCGCGGAGATTACGATTGGGACGGCGCGGCAATACCGGCCTGGCCTGGGGATAGAGTTTCCAAGCGGCCAATTGCGAGGCCAAGCCGTCAAAATCGGTGTTCTCGTGGGTGAGTATGAGTTGTACGCCCATCCGCTCCCTCTTGGGTCCAGCGGCGTCCGAGCCTTGGTGGACGACAGGGTACACCAGCGCTCTTCGCACGCTCAGACCACTCGTGCAGGGTGATTATACCATACAATGGGACCGGGGGGCAATTGGTAGGCTGGGGGGCTCAGTTATTGCCCTGGATGGTGAGTGCAGAATTGGCAAAGCCCTGAAGGCTAGCTCACTGTCCTACCACTCCTCAGAAACATAGTCCTCCTCCGAGTCGTACTCCTCAGGTTCGACCTCCTCACGCTGTCCCAGCCCGTAGATCATCAGCACCAGGCCCAGGATGACGATCAGAAGGCCGATGGCACCCACACAACAGATGGGTCCCTCGGCCATGAGTATGTACAGAAACTCACTGTCGCCAACCACTGTGTTGAGCCAATCTCCCCACAGCCAATTGGGAACTGCTGGCACCTGCAGCAGAGTGCTGGCAAGCGCGTACATACTACTGACAAGATAGGGCATCAGGCAGACGCTAAGCAACAAGCCCAGGCCAGCAATGATGCACCCCAGACTACAACCTCGTCGTTCCATGTGCTAGCTCCTCGATAAGGAATGGTTATGAGCCATCCGTGGCATACTGGGCGAACAGGTCGGGTCGCTCCTCAGCCACGTTGGCGTAGACGCCACGATACTCCGGGGGGAGCATGGCGGCGAGGTGATACATGATCTCCTCGGCAAAGGCATGGACTTGAGTGCCGCTGGCCCGCCCCTCAAACTGGGGGGGATCAAATGGTGGGGCAAAAACGACGCGTACCGTTGCCCGGCGGAAGCGCAGCAGAGAGGGAAATACCTTCTCCTGGCCGACGGCGATGCTCGGGACCACCGGGACACCGGCACGGAAGGCCATGTAGGCCGCCCCACTGCGCCCACGCTGCATACCGCCGGTCTTGCTGCGGGTTCCTTCGGGAGCCAAGCCCAGTATCCCCCCGCCCGCCAGGATGGCCATTGCCTGCCGGAGTGCCTTGCGATCCACCTCGCCACGGTTCACAAAGATGGCATCCAACGAGCGAAAGAAGGGGCCAAGGAACCAATGGCGGTCCCACTTTTCGGCGGCAAAGACGTACACACGGTGGGGGAAGGCCACGGCCAAAACCGGTGGGTCCAGCCAATGAATGTGGTTGATGATCAGAAGATAGGGTCCCTCGTCGGGAACGTGCTCCAGTCCTTCGATCTCGAGGCGAGCAAGCAATCGCAGCACAGAGCCGAGGAGGCCGCGCAACGCCCGGTACCACCATCCCATCCTCAGGGAGTAGGTTTTGTCCCCAGCCGATCCGTTCTTGTCCGTCTTCATCTCTGGCATCATCCTCCGTCAGCCTCTGCCAGCGATAACACCACGCACCTGTAGAGGATGCGCGGCCGGTTCTATCTGGGCCAGCATCAGGGGGTCGGCGTCATCTCAGGCGTATCGGTTGGCAGCGGCAGCTCATAGCCGATCCACCAGCCTTGCACCTGGACGTCGTAGCGATCCACCGGTCCCAGGGGCGTCAGGGTGACCTCAAAGGGAGCCATAGCCCCGGCCAGAAAGACCTCAGCCGCGATATCCACCGTCCGCGCCCCGACAACACGCCCCTCCGCGTCATAGAGAGTCACAACGACGACGACCCGCTCGGCATCTTCTTGCCCGCTGTTGTGCACCTCACCCCGAACCCTATAGTTGTTTTCATCCAACCACTCACCCAGGTCTTTCTTTACAGCCAGATTCGGATAGCGAGGTCCAAGATGGGTGTTGGGCACACCTCCCAGCACGCGGATCTGGTACTGGGCGAAACTCGTAGGCGGCGAGTCAAACAGAAGGGCAAAGGGCGCCCTTCCGCCAGCCGCCAGGACCTCGATCTGGGCAAACGCCGCCTGCCTGTCCAACAACTGCCCCTGGTCGTCGTGGAGCGTGACCTCAACCTGTACCTCTTCAGCCGGCTGGCCAGAGAGATTGGCTACCTCACCGAGTGCCCAGAGGCTATCCACCGGCGTGCGATGAAAAGCCAGACCCTGTATCTCCAGGGCCACCGGCGTCGGCGAAGGGATGGGCGTTGGTTCTGCCCCCCCACCCTCCTTGGCCGGTATCGTGATCTCTTGGCCGATCCTCAGGCGACGGGGATCGGTGATGCCGTTGGTCTCCTGGATCCCTTTCACGGTCACATCGAACTGGCGGGCGATGGCCAACAGGGTATCACCCTTTTTGATGACATAGATGACCGGTGTGGGTGTCAGAGTGGGCAGAGGCGTATCCGAGGGGGTAGCCGGGACCGGCGTGAAGGTTGCCCGACGGGTGGCTGTGGGCCTGGGGGTATCGGTGGGAGTCGCCGTTGCACCTGCCACAGCAGTCGGCACTGGCGGCTGCAGGAGACGGCCACATCCTGCCAATGTGAAACTGACCAACAGGATCACGCCCACCACAACGGCTGTATGCTGCACCCCGGTCCCGCGCCACCCAAACCTCGCTCGATTCAATCGTCCTCTCCCTCGATTCGCTGCCACGGCAGCGGGTCCGATTGTAACAAAAGAGAGGAGGAAAGTCAAACAGGGCTAGCCAGGATTGACGCAGGCACCGGTCGGTGCTATAATCGTGCCACTCTTGCCAAAGGAGAAGACCATGGCAGACCCGCGTGTTGAAGTAGTGGCTCGGATCCTGGTTGACTATTCGGTAGCCATCCAGCCTGGCGAGTTTGTGCAGATCGAAGGCACCCCGGAGGGCGCTCCGCTGCTCCTGGCGGTGTACCAGCGTGTATTGGAACGGGGTGGGCATCCTTGGCTGCGGCTCAGCCTGGACGATGCCGCCGAGATCTTTTACAAGTATGCCAGCGACGAGCAACTCGACTATGTGCCCAATGTGCTCCGACAGCTCGTAGAGGAGGCAGATGCCCAGATTGCCATCTGGACAGAGACTAACACCAAGGCCCTGACCAACGTGGATCCGGCCAAGCAGTCACGGGCACGGGCGGCCCGGCGCCCGCTCTCAGAACGATTTCTGGAACGGGCGGCCAAGAAGGAATTAAAGTGGACCGGCACGGCCTACCCAACCCACGCCTTTGCCCAGGACGCCGAGATGTCATTGCGCGAGTTCGAGGACTTTGTCTATGGCGCTGCCCTGGTGCACGAGCCGGATCCGATTGCTGCCTGGCAGGCGACCTCGAAGGACCAACAACGGCTCATCGACTGGCTGGCCGACAAAGACCAGGTACGTCTCGTGGGCCCTGACACCGATCTGACTCTTTCCATCAAGGGGCGGTCGTGGGTGAACTGCGATGGACACGAGAACTTTCCCGACGGGGAGATCTTTACGGGGCCAGTCGAGGATAGCGTCAACGGCCAGGTGCGCTTTACCTACCCCGCCTGCGAAGGAGGGCGCGAGGTGGAAGACGTTCGCCTGTGGTTCGAGAACGGCAAAGTGGTCAAGGCCACAGCAGCCAAAAATGAAGAGTTTCTGCTGACGATGATCGATACTGACAAAGGGGCGCGCTACCTGGGCGAGTTTGCTTTTGGCACCAACCAGGGGGTGCAGCGCTTTACCAAGAACATCCTTTTTGACGAAAAGATCGGGGGGACGGTGCACATGGCCCTCGGCACCGGCTATCCCGAAACCGGTAGCAAGAACCGCTCGGCCATCCACTGGGACATGATCTGCGACCTGCGCCAGGGCGGCGAAGTCTGGGTCGACGGAGTGCTCTTTGCCAAGGATGGCAAGTTCACAATCTAGTTCAGGGGTCTACCCGAATCCATACAGATCTTTGATGTGGCTTGGAGGCGTACCAGGATGAGCGAGCGAAAACCACCGGATGTCGGATCCCAGGTGCGGGCACTGCGCATGGAGCGCGGACTGTCGATGCGCGGACTGGCGGAACTGTGCGAGCTTTCGCCCAATGCGATCAGTCTTATCGAACGAGGAGCGACCTCTCCCAGTGTGTCTACCCTGCACCGCCTGGCGACAGCCCTAAAGGTACCCATCACTGCTTTCTTTGAAGGGCAGGACGAGAGGGTGGAGTTGATCCTGTCCCGGGCCAGTAATCGGCCATTCTCTGGGACCGACAGCGTCTTGCTGGAAAGCCTGGGGGCTGGCCTAGACCATCAGATGCTGGAGCCCTTTGTGGTCACCCTGAAACCTGGTGCTGACAGCGGAAACCAAGAGATGTCTCACGACGGTCACGAACTGGTTTACTGCCTCCAGGGCCTGCTGGAGTACGAGGTAGCCGGCACGCGGTACCAATTGGCAGCGGGGGATTCGGTGCTGTTTGAAGCTCGATTGGCCCATTGCTGGCGAAACCCAGGCCACGATCCGGCCGTGTTCCTGTTGATCTTCCAGTCCGCCACCCTGGGGGAGTCGGTGGAGCAGCACTTGCACCCCTAGCCTGATTTCTGGTGCGAAATCGGCTCAAGCCGCTGTCCTCGGCAGCGATCCAGCCCCGAGGCTTCATCGTGGGGCTCTCGGCTGAGCTCGGCCGAAACCCTTTGCCGAACGGACGGGGTTTGGAGCATTGAGCATTTTCAGATGGGTACTCGGCCGTCCCAAAAGCCCCCCTCCTTCTGAGGGGGGCTTTGCTCCTAAATCGACCAGTGCCTGGTTCTTGTTACTCGTCCGCAGGCAAGGGAGGAACGAGGTCAGCATCTGCAGGCGGGCGGTTTTCCTCGATCCAGGCCAGGAACCAGTCCCGGTCCCACCACTGGACAACAGCCGCAGCACGATCTGGCCTGTAGGTGAGTAGACTGTTCACCAGGCATTTTTCTTTGTACGCTTCGTCGATGGCATCGTTCACATCCGCATGGCCCAACTCGCCTGCCTTCCAGCGCTGGAAGGTGTCGCACAGGGGATCCATGATCTTGCGCCAGCGATAGTCCCAATAGGCGTCCGTCAAGGTCTCTTCCCAACTCTTCGGACTCATACTCCTACCTCCTTCGAAAGCTGCTGCCGGAAGCTCAACCCCCGGCACTGGCGGTGCGAGTAGGCCCTCTTTGGGGCCTGCCCGCCCCCATCACACAATCAAGGCGTCGGCGATGAGGTCGATCACGCCTTTGATCTCGATCCCCAACTCAAAGTGACTGTCCAGGTCTTCCAACTGGGTCTTGCAGTTCTCACAAGCAGTGACGACCCACTCGGCGCCTGTCTGCTTGATCTGGTCTACCTTGGGTAGACCGCCCTGCATTCGCATTTCGAACTTGTCCTCGGCAGCGGCGATCAACCCACCCCCGCCCCCGCAACACCAGTTCAGATCGCGGTTGGGCGTCATCTCGCGATAGTTGGTCGCCACAGCGTGGATCAGTTCACGCGGCTCATCGTACATCCCAGAGCTCCGTCCGAGGCTGCAGGAGTCGTGGTAGGTCAAGGGGGTATCAAACTCGCCAGACTTGACCTTGATCCTGCCCTCGTTCAGGTACTGGTAGGTCAGGGGAACGATGTTGAGCCGCTCGATCCCCTCGAGCTCGTCGCCGAACCAACCCTCAAAGTAGTTGAATAGGGTGCGGCTGGCGTGTCCACATTCAGGGTAGACGATAGCCTTGACGCCCAGGCTCTTGGCCTCTTGTACGATCCAGTTGGCTGCCGCCTTGGCCTTGGCGCCGTCGCCCACAAAGTAGGAGTGGTTGGTGGCCGTGAACAGACTCAGGCTCCAGGTCACACCGGCGGCGTGAAAGATCTTGGCTGCCGGAACAATGGCGTGCTCGCCGACGAGAGGTACATACAACATCTCAGCCCCTTGGTTCTCTACCGGAACCTTGATGTCGGGATGGAACTCTTCCTGTAGGCGAGCTTCCAATTCCCGGGTCTGCTCGATAAAGAACTCTTTGATGAACTCGATGATCTCACCCTTGCTGACCTCAGCATCACCGATCTCGGCGATCATCTCGGGCCCTATCTCCTCTTGGAGCATGGCATAGCGCCCGGTACCAACCAGCAGGCCGGTATCCAGGTCAAAGGGGCAAAAGACGGCACAGCGGCGGCAGCCGGTGCAGTCCCACATGGCCTTTTCGAGCTGGGCGGCCATGGCAGGGTCGTTGCCCTCTACCTCGCGGTACCAGTTGACCAGAGTTTTCTTTTCCGACTTGGCGCCCTCGATCGCCTTTTTGACAAGCATCATCCGCTGGGCAGGGATATGGGATGGATCCTTGGATGCCGCGTAAAAGTGGCAGGCATCGGCGCAAGCGCC
>JASFHU010000045.1:0-13653 GCA_050123055.1 Anaerolineae bacterium | reverse complement strand
GGCGATCAGGTCGGCCACGCCGCTCCGGGTCAGGCCGCCACTGACAATGAATACGGCCCAAACGGTGATCACCGCCGGGCTGGCAAAGCCCGAAAAGGCTTCTTCGACCGTGACCAGCCCGGTCACAACCAGGGCCACCAGAACGATCATGGCCACCACGTCCACCCGCAGCTTTTCGCTGACAAAGAGCACGACGGCGGCGGCCAGAATGCCCAGGACTAGGAGGTTATCGGTCGTCAAGAGCCTACATCTCCCCGTTGCATCAGCCACGTGTCCAGTCCCAGGCTCCGGAACAGCAGCCTGGTCCCGAGCAGGCTGTAGAGCAGTTCACCCTCCTGCCGACTCCAATCAGCCAACGTTTTGCTCCACTGAGGAGTGGCTCTGCTCCACCACTTGTGCCAAGTCATCGCAGAAGGCCTGACTCGGCGGGATGCCGACGCGGTAGGCGGCCGAGGCCAGGGCGTGGGCCGTCACCGGGCCGGCCAGAAGCAGCAGGGCGATCAAGACCAGGCCCTTGCCCAGTCCCAACGGCGTCCAGGCCACCGCCCCAAGTAGCAACAACACCGTGCCAAACATGCCGACTTTGCCCACCGCGTGCAGCCGCGTATAGACGTCCGGCAGTCGCACATACCCCAGAACCCCCAGCATCGAAAATGCCGTACCCGCAAGCACCGCCAGAATGGCCACCCCTTGAAGTATAGTCTCCATCACAGTCTCCCATCAATCTCCATTGCTATGGCAGCTCTAGAACATCTGCTCATCGGCCACATATTTGGCCAGGGCGATGATGCTTATGAAGCCCAATGCTGCCAGGCCCAGGGCCACGTCGATATAGATACTGTCCCGCTCGATGAGGGCCAGCAGCACCAGGACGGCCAAGGTCAACGTGCCCAGTAGGTCGGCGCCCATCAGGCGGTCGATGATGTTGTCGCCGCGCCATACCTTCCACAACACCACGGCCAGCAAGCCAATGTGCACAACCAGGGCCAGGTAAAGGACATAGTTCAGGATCGTACCCACAGAAGCCTCCCAACCCTTCAGGGAAAGATCTTGCGCAACAATCCGCGGCGCTGTTCCTGTGCCTCTTCCACATATTCGGCGGCTCGGGTCGCATCCAGCGCGTGAGCGTACATGGTTCCATCCTTGCCGATCTCGACGACCATCTCACCTGGCGCCAGCGTGATGGCATGGGCACTCAGGGCCGTGGCCAGTTCCGAATCGCAGTCCGAGGGGATGGCGATGATGCCCGGTTTCACCGGCAGGGCTGGATCGAGCACCAGACGTGCCGCCACCAGCCCGCTCTTGATGGCATCAATCAAAACAACAAAGATGTAGCGACCCAGAGCCACCAGAGCCCCCGGTAGTCGCCGGAGCTCAAAAGTGCCCCGTGGAGGCCGCAGCAGCAGTGTCAAGCCCGTTGCGACCAGCAGGCCCAAGACCACGTTGCCCAGTTCCAGGTTGGCGGTGAGAGCCAGGTACACCAGCCACAAGCCAACGACCATCCAGATTGCCATGGGTTACCCTCCCAACACGGCCGCGATATAGGCTCTTGGATCGCCCAGCCAGGCAGCCGTAGCCTCGGCCAGGCGGACCAGTGGTTCGGGCCACAGGCCCAGCAGCAGCACGGCCGCAATCAGCAGTGCCGGGGCCAGCAGGCGATCACCCCCCGGCTTGGCCTTGATCCCCGCCGCGGGTGGCTGCCACCAGATGCGCTGAAAGGCGCGCACCACATAGACCAGGGTCAGGATACTGGCCAGTCCCACTGCCGCCAGCATAGCGAACTGCCCCGCCTCGATGCCGCTGCGAAAGAGCATCATCTTGCTGACAAAGCCGTTGGTCGGCGGGATGCCCATCAGGGCCAGCCCGCCCACAAAGAACAACAACCCGGCCAGGGGCATGTACTTTCCCAGGCCGGTCACCACATCGAACGCTGCCGTCTTGACCGGTGCCCGGCTGGCCACCGCCCCAGCCAACATCAGCAAGGCGGCCTTGATCAGGCTGTGGTTGACGGCAAAAACAAGGGCCGCAGCCAGTGCCAGGCGGCTCCCCCAGCCAATGGCCACCAGGATAAAGCCCACCTGGGCCAGGGTTGAGTAGGCCAGCATCCGCTTGGCGTTGTGGGTGCCTATGGCACCCAAGCCGCCGTAGACGATGCCGGCCAGGCCGAGCACCAGCAGCAGGCCGCGAACCGGTGCCGCCTGCTCGACAAAGAGCAGGGTTGTCATCCGCAGAAAGCCGTAAACGCCCAGCTTGACCACCACCGATGATAGCATGGCACTGACGGCCGTCGGCGAAGCGGTGTGAAAGTCGGGCTGCCAGAAATGGAAAGGAGTGACGGCGCTCTTGATCATAAAGGTGGCGATTAGCAGGGCGATGGCGACCGGCAGCAGCGGCGCGCCGGGGTTGGTGGCGATGCGCAGGGCCAGCCCGGCCATGCTGAGCGTTCCGTAAGAGACGTACAGGCTGCCGATGGCCAACAACAGAAAAGCCGAAGCCAGCAGGCTCATATAAAAGTACTTGAAGGCAGCTTCGGTGCCCAGCAGATCGTCCGACGCAGCGGTCAGGATGGTGCCCGAAAACACCAGCAGCTCGGAAAACACAAAAAGGTTGAACAGATCGCCGGCCAGCATGGCCCCCGTCAGGCCGGCAGCCAGGGTCAAAAAGATGGTGTAAAAGGCCGGATAGCGCACCACCTGGTCGCGGCTGCCTAGGGCGTACACGATGCCCAGACTGAGCACAACCTGGCTCATGACCGCCATCGTGGCTGAGAGCAGGTCGCCCACGAGCGAGATACCAAATGGGGCCAGCCAGCCACCCGACTGGAAAACCACCGGCTGGCCGCTGGACCAGACACGAGCCAGCAGCCACACGCTGGTCGCCAAGCCGCCGAGCATCGCCGCCAGCGACCAACCAGCCTGTAGTCGCTGTCGCTTGCGCAGCAGTAGCGCCACCGCCGAGCCGGTCAGGGGTATGAGAATGGGCAGCAACACCAGTTCATCGTTCATCACTTCTCTTAGCCCCGCAACTTGTTGACCTCGTCCACGTCGCTGGTCCGGTAGCGGGCCGATAGTACGTAGATCATGGACAGCACCAGGCTGATGCCGCCCATACTGATCACGATGGCGGTCAGGATCAGCGCCTGGGGCAGAGCGTCGCTGCGCTGGCCGGTGGCGTCTACGTAGGCAGCCACAATCCCCTGGTAGGCCCCGGTACTGAGCAGGAAGAGATTGATGGCCGCACCCAGCAGAGTCAGGCCGATCACCGAGCGGATCATGTTACGCCGCAACACCTGAAAGATGGCAATCCCGAACAGGGCGCCAACGGACAGAGCCGTCAACAGTTCCATTACTTGACCTCCTCGCCGGGATGGCCCAGTGTGTCGAGCATGTACGAGGCGCTGCCTAGCACCGCCAGGCAGATGGACACTTCGAACAGGAGCGAGGTGCTAAGGTTGAATCCTCGGGGCAGGGGAAGTCCCAGCTGCTGGCCGAAATCAAAGTGGCCCAGGAAAGAGCCGGTGAGCAGCGCCGCCGCGGTGGCCGTGAGGATGGCCAGCATCAATCCGCCCCCGATGAGGGAGGCTGGCCGCAGCCAGGTCAGCCGCCGCCGGACCTGATCGTAGCCAAAGACCACGTACCAGAAGCCCAGCGCCAGACTGACGATCACCCCGGCGGTGAAGCCGTCGCCGGGTTGGTCATGGCCGTACAGGATGTGCACAACAGCAATGACCATGGACAGTGGCAACGAGACGTAGGCCAGGGCGTGGACAAAGGGCGAAGTCTCGCGCCCGCCGATGCCCAGGGTCGGCAGTTGTGTTGCGACCGGGGACGAGCTTTCCGCCTTGTCGCCCGCCTTGCGCGAAGCGTAACGCAGCAAGGTATAGACACCCAACCCAGCCAGGCTGAACACGACGATCTCGATCAGCGTGTCCAAGGCTCGGAAATCGACAATGATGGCCCCGACGATGTCCTTGGCCCCGGTGAGCGCTTTGGCCGCTTCCTCGAAAAAGGGCGTCACTACGCTCTCACGAGGGCGGGAGGTAAGCGCAACCAGGGTCACAAACGCGACCACCGCCCCGCATACTGCGGCGACGAGGGCGTCGCGCACCAGGTTACCCCGGTCCTTGGGGGACATGCTCTGCCGGGCGTGCAGCCTGTCGGCCTGTTGGCGTTGGTCGCGGGGCAGGCGGGTCAGGGCGAGCACCAGTACGACCACGGTCAGAATGTCGACCACCACCTGTACGAGGGCCACATCGGGTGCCGGCTCGAGCACCATCAGCACGGCCACGGCCAGGCCCGAAGCGCCGAGGGCGACGATGGCCGAGAAATCGCGGCGCAGGACGACAGTTGCCAGGGCAGCGGCCACAATCACCAACAAGGCAAAGACGCGCAGCACGGCGACCTCGCCCGCGAAATCCAGAGTGGGCAGCGAAAGGGCCGTCAGCGACTCCCAGCGCGACAGCCCCCCAAAAGCGGCCACCAGGGCGACCATGCCCAGCAGAATCACGACCAGGTAGGTGCGCAGGTTGCCGCCCTGCAGCCGTGTAGCCAGTGCTGCGGCGCGGTCGATCAGGTCCAATAGCCAGGCATACAGAGTATTCACGCTCCACTGCTCGCCGATCCGCATCTGCCAGGATCGGATCCGATGCCGGGCCAGGAACAACCCCAGGCCCAAACTCACGGCTACCACCGACAGCAGCAGCGGTACGGTGATGCCGGTCCATAAGGCCAGCGAGACCTTGACCTTGGCGCCATAGACTTCGGCGGCGGCATCGGCCAGGAAGCGAGCCAGAAACTCTGGCTCGGGTAGCACGCCGACGGCCAGAGAAAGCAACGCCGGAATGGCTGGTGCCAGTACCATAGCCCAGGGTGCTTCGTGGGCACGGATGGTAGGGTCACGCGGTTTGCCAAGGAAAGTATCCCAGACCAGCATGCCGGCCTGAGCCAACACAAACGCCCCAGCGATGACCGTTGCCGCCGGAAAGAGGATGTTGACCGAAGGCGGCACGTTGGGATGGGTGGCCGTCGCCAACAACGTCTCTTTGGCCAAGAAACCGAACAGGGGCGGCAGGCCGGCCATCGACAGGGCTGCCACCTGGCCGACCGCAAAGGAGAAGGGCATGGCCCTGGACAGCCCGCCCAGGCGACGCAGGTCGCGGCTACCGGCCTCGTGGTCAATGCTGCCCACGACCAGGAACAGGGCACTCTTGTACAGGGCGTGGGCCACAACGCCGATGACCAGGGCTTTGAACGCAATCTCGGTGTCCTGGCCGATGAGCACCACCAACACGCCCAGTTGGCTGATGGTCGAGTAGGCCAAGAGCGCCTTGAGGTCGTTCTGCTTTAGACCCAGGTAGGCACCCGTCAGCATGGTGGCCAAACCAAAGAGACTCAGCAGCCAGAACCACAGGTCGGTGAAGCCCAGGGCCGGATTGAGGCGGGCCAGGAGGTAGATGCCCGCCTTGACCATGGTCGCCGAGTGAAGGTAAGCACTGGCCGGTGTTGGAGCGCTCATGGCGTCGGGCAACCAGATGTGGAATGGCGCCTGGGCGCTCTTGGTGAAGGCGCCAAGAGCGATGAGGCCCAGCATGGCTGGGTAGAGGAAGCTTTCCCGCAGCGTGTCCCCGTTGGCCAGAATGGTGGTCAGGTCGCTGCTCCCGGCGACGGAGCTCAGCAACAGCAGCCCGAGGAGCAGGGCGATGCCGCCCCCGCCCGTAATGAACAGCGATTTGAAGGCCCCCCGCCGCGCCGCTTCGTCCTTGGTCTTGTAGGCGATGAGCAGAAAGGAGGTGACACTGGTGCCCTCCCAGAAGATGAAGAGGGTGATGACGTCACCGGCCAAGACCAGGCCCAGCATGGCGGTCATGAACAGCAGCAGGTAGGTCAGAAAGCGCCACTCACCCCAGGGCTGGCCCTCGCCCTTGAAATAAAAGCCGGCATAGACCACCACCAGCGTGCCGATGCCCGTAACCAGAAGGGCAAAGAGGGCGCTGAGGTGGTCGAAGTAGAGGCTGAGGCTCAGCCCCAGGCTAGGGATCCAGTCCACACGCCATACGAGGGCCGGACCGCTGCCCAATTGGGCCACAGCCCCTAGGAGCAATCCGAAAGCCGCCAGTGGCGCCAGAGCCAGCAGCCAGGCAAGCTTGGTGACGGTTAACCGTCGGTTCAGGCTCGGCAGTCCCGTGGCAGCCGCGACCAGCACGCCGATAGCTATGGGAAGCAAAGGGGCATAGAGTAAGCGTTCCATCGTTTTCGGCTATCCGCTCCAGAGCGGGTCGGGCCAGACATCAGCCGCAGACGTGTACTCGACCCAAGGACAAGGGTCAGTCATCCGTCTCCTGGAGGCCGTCTGTCCGCGCCGGGACGACCACCACCGGAATGGAGGAAATACGCACCACATGGTTTGTAATGCTCCCCAAGAGCCAGCGCGCCGGTCCAGTCTGGCCCCGGGTGCACATAACCAACAGGTCGATCTGATTCCGCTCCACGAATTGGACGATGGCCTTGGACGGATTGCCAAGGCGCGCAGCGACCTGTACTGTGAATCCCTTCTCTCGAATGCCGGCGGCTAGGCCATCAAGATAACCAGCAGCCTCCTGGACCGCGTCCCTTTCTGCCGCCTCGATAACTGCTGCGGATGCCGCCCCGGCACGATAGGATATTGGGAGAGGCATTACGACTCTCAGCAGAAACAGCTCTGACTCGAACTGCTCGACCAATGTGAGTGCAGTCGAAAGTGCCTGCTCGGCCAGGCTAGAGCCATCGAGTGTAGTGAGTATGCGCTTATACATACTACTTGCCTCCCTCCAAGAGCAGCCAAATGATCTCTTTGTTTGTCCCGACGAGCACAGACCAGTTCGGCCTGAGCCGGAACGTGGAAGTACCCAGCAGCCCTGTCGCCATCCAGCAGCTCTGAAGCACTTGATAATGTTCGGGCTCGGCCGATGCTCAGGCCAAGTATACCACAAGCATACGAAAACGCCAACAAGGCGAAATCGTTCTATACGTGACATGTGACATTGAACGGGGCTCTGGCATGTCCTATGGGCTATCCACATGAGGCTCAGGAGGGCAGTCTCAGTTCTTGCGAGAATTGCCTAACCCGCGTATAATGGATCCCAGGTCTTATCCCAAACAGAACTTGGAGGTGGAAACATGACGCAACCGTTCCTCGTGCCCCCTGACACACGGGTGTCGCTGTCCGATTATGATCCTGGCCTGACGGGAGACTATCGGAGCAAGGCTGAAACCAAAGCCGATCTGAAACGTAGTGGTAAGAGGCTCCAGGAATTGCAGGAGGTACTATGGGCCGAGGGCAAGCACTCTTTGCTCATCGTCCTCCAGGCTATGGATGCCGGTGGCAAGGATGGCACCATCAAGCACGTGATGCGCGGGGTGAATCCCCAGGGGTGCCAGGTGACGAGCTTTAAGGTGCCCACCAAGGAGGAACTGGGCCACGATTTTCTGTGGCGCATCCACAAGGCGACGCCCCGGCGCGGCTACATTGGGATCTTTAACCGCTCCCACTATGAGGACGTGCTGGTGGTCCGGGTCCACAATCTGGTGCCCGAAACGGTATGGCGGCCGCGCTATGAGCAGATCAACCATTTTGAAAAGTTGCTGGCCGACTCGGGTACGACCATCCTCAAGTTCTTTCTCTACATCTCGAAAGAGGAACAGAAGGAACGGTTTGAGGCCCGGCTGCGCAACCCGGCAAAGAACTGGAAGTTCTCGATGGGGGATGTGGAGGAGCGGAGCCGCTGGGACGACTATATGGCAGCCTTTGAGGAGGTGCTGAGCCGGTGCAGCACGCCCTGGGCTCCCTGGTTCGTCATCCCAGCGAACCGCAAGTGGTACCGGAACCTGGTCGTATCCCAAATCATCGTCGAGACGCTGGAGAAGCTGGAGATGCGTTTCCCGCCGCCTTTGGCCGGTGCGGACAAGATCTTGATTCCGGACTAGCTGGGAGGAGAGAGCCCTGCTCGCCCGGCGCATCCTTCGACGGGCTCAGGATGCTTGTGGACTGGGAGGCCTGCAAGATGAGGACTTGTTCTTTCGGGGCAGTTGGTCTGCAGCCGAGACTGGGTCTGCCACGTTCCGGGTTGGGGGCGTTGCTTCTGGACCGGTTGCATGCTATAATGTGAGCGTTGCTGGGTTCTGACATGCCTTGTCATGGCGCTGGCGCGTACCCGTCAGGCAAAAGCTAGCATCCTGGAGTACAATGGCCGCGAAAACCGAGAGAGGGAAGGTATGACACAACCGTTGGCCATCGGTACAGTGCTCAAGAATCTGTACCGCATCGTCCGCCTGGTGGGCGGCGGCGGTATGGCTTGGGTGTACCAGGTGGAGGAGCTGCCCGAGGGCAGCGGCAAGCTGTGGGCGCTGAAGGAGCTGCGCCCACAGACCCAGGACAAGGCCGAGCGGGCCACCGCACGCAGGCTGTTTGAGCAGGAAGCCAAGCTGCTCCGCGATCTGGACCACGTGAATATTCCCAAGATCGCAGACTATTTCGAAGAGAACGGTCGCGCTTGCCTGGTGATGGAGTTCATCTGGGGGGAGTCGCTAGAGAAACGGCTGGAGGCGACCAACGCTCCATTGCTAGAGACTGACGTCCTCAAGTGGGCGGTCCAGCTTAGCGAGGCGCTGGATTACCTGCACGCTCTCCGCCCCCCGATCATCTTTCGCGACATGAAACCCAGCAACGTGATGGTCACCAATACGGGGCTGGTCAAACTGATCGACTTTGGGATCGCCCGAACCTACAAGGTGGGCAAGAAACGGGACACGGTGGCCATGGGCTCCGAGAATTACGCGGCGCCGGAGCAGTGGGGCAAGGGCCAGACCGATGCACGCTCGGACGTGTACGCGCTGGGGGCGACGATGTACCACCTGCTGGCCAACATGGCGCCCACGCCGGCCTTTCTGCCGTCGGAGCCACTGCCCCTGGGCAACTATAACGGTGCGCTGTCCAAGAGAACGATCGCCCTGGTCGACAAGGCGATGGATCGGGATCGGAAGAACCGGTACCAGTCGGCGTTGAAGATGCGCGAGGCGCTGATCGGCGCGCTGCCCACGCCTTACGTCCCACCAACGGTGCCCGCCGTTCCGCGCGCCATCCCAAAACCGGCCCAGCCTGCTGCACAGGTCAAGTCCCAACCGGAGCCTGCCTTGGTGGCGGTGCCTTCGGTGCAAGGCGTGCCCCGGGTCGAGGCCAAACCCAATGCACAAGCAAAGCCGACCGTTGCGCCCGCTCCCAAACCATCGCCGCCGCCATCCAAAGCCTGTCCGGCCTGTGGGCGAGCCAACAAGGTGAAGGCTCGATTCTGCACTGGTTGCGGACATTCCTTTATTCCGGTCCAGCCAGCCATCTTGCGCGTCATCGAACCGGTGCGGGCCGCCTGGGAGATGCCGGTCGCACGCAGCCCGATGCTTCTGGGCCGGGCCAGTGAGGCTGAGGGTTACCAGCCCGATTTCGACATGACCTTCTACGATGAGGGGGACTATGTCTCGCGGCGTCACGCACGGATCACCAAAGGGCAGGCGGGCTATTTTGTCACCGACCTGGGTAGCAGCAACGGTACGACAGTGAACGGGCATTCTCTGAGTCCCCATCGCGCCCGGCTGCTACGAAACGCGGATCGGATCAAGGTGGGTCTGGTCGTCATTCAGTTCTGGCTACGATAACGGTTCGTGCCTTAGGAGGGATGTGATGAACTGTTCTG
Organism: Anaerolineae bacterium; assembly: GCA_050123055.1. GTDB lineage: Bacteria > Chloroflexota > Anaerolineae > JAAYZQ01 > JAAYZQ01 > JASFHU01. The sequence goes on along the minus strand of JASFHU010000045.1, from coordinate 3,932 downwards.
CTTGTGGAGCAGACAACCGAGAAGGCGCTCGCTTCTGCCGGAGTTGCGGCGCCAGCTTGCAGCGAAACGAGGAACAACCGGCTCGGCAAAGTGAAGAGACAGTTGTTGGAAAAGAGGCGGATGAGTCAGAACCCCAGGTGGTCACCCCAGAGCCGGCTGTGCCTGACAGATCGCCGGAAGAAAAAGCGCGGCCCGAGGAGATAGCACCTGAGGAGGTTGCATCTGAGGGGGTCGAACCCGGGTCCGAGCTGGCAGAAACAGTGGTCGAAGAAGCAGGTGCTGCGGAGGGGGAGGCAGGAGCGATGACTGATACCGAGCCTGAGATTGAGCAGGAGAAGGACACGACCGGCCCGGCCGGCGAGGAGTCTGAAAAGGCCGCACCAGAACCGATCATCATCGAAAGCGGGGACAAAGCCGTCGCGGGACCGGTCACCGCCGAACAGCCAGAGGAGGTACCGGTGACGTTCGAGGTGGCGGAACTGGGAGCGACCGAGGAATACGAGCCTCTGCCCGAGCCTGAGGATGACGTGATCTCTTTCTGGCGTGACGAGGTTGAGCTGATGGAACCCGTTGAGCTGGGCACGGTGATTGCAGGCCGGTTCGCCGTGGTCGAAGCGCTGGACGTGCAGGAGGACGAGATTCTGTATCATGCTCAGGAGCTGCAGCGATGCTGGCAGTGTGGCTTCGATGCGAATGATCCTGAAGGCACCTTTTGCGCCCGGTGCGGGGTGCTGATGGATCGGCGACCAGAGGTGCGCCTGCTGGAGCTCCGGGATGCTGGGGCGGAGCCAGATACCGAGATGAGGGTGGTGGCCCGCCTGAGTCATGAGGGACGCAGTTTCCTTCTGCTGACCGAGCCTGAACCTGAACCGGAACCTGAGGCGGATCTGGTCTCCGAGCCGTTGGCCATCCGTCTTTTGGAGGGCCAGCGATCTGATGCGGGCCGGGTGCGCGAACTGGATGAGGACAGCCTGTTCGTGCTGACCATGGCACCGACCTACGAATCACGCACGGGGCCTGTGCTGGGGCTCTATGTCGTGGCCGATGGCATGGGAGGTCACGCAAGCGGCGAGATCGCCAGCAGGATGGCCCTGCAGGTGATGGTCGAGCGGGTTATGCAGAGCATCATCCTGCCTGAACTGGCGGGCGAACTGGTGTTGGAAGATGAGGTTCTGGCCCTCCTACGCCAGGCAACCATCGCCGCCAACGATGCGGTTTACCTGGCTCGCCAGAAGCGCGAGAGCGACATGGGCACCACGCTGACAACGGCCTACATCCGGGACAACCGGCTGTTTGTGGCCCACGTGGGCGATTGTCGTGCCTACCGGTTCAACGCCGACGGGTTGGAGCAACTGACCACCGATCACTCGGTTGTGGCCAATATGATTGCCGAGGGACAGATCGAGCCAGAGGAGATCTATACCCATCCCCACCGCAGCATCGTCACGCGCTGCATCGGCGATAAGCCGGTGGTCGAGGTGGATACGAACTTGCTGCCCCTCACGCCTGGCGATCGGGTGATACTTTGTTGCGACGGTCTATGGGAAATGATCCGCAGCGAGGGCATTGAAGACGTTCTGATGCAGGAAGCCGACTCGCAGACGGCCTGCGATCTGTTGGTGCAGCACGCCAACGCCGCCGGCGGAGAGGATAACATCAGCGTGATCGTCATCCAGGTGGAGGCGATGGCTGAGATGGAGGAAAACTGGTGAGAACAAAGGCGTCGTTTCGACGTATAGGGGTAGGAACCCGAAGGAGGTTATGGTATGGCCAACGACATTAATCTGACCTGCCGGCTGAACAAGGCCAGCCTGCCGGTCATGAACACCCAGCAGTTGGTGTACGTGCTCATTGAGGCGGCGCCGGGTGCGGGCATGGCCCAAGTTCAGATGCCACTGAATCTCAGCCTGGTGTTGGACAAAAGTGGCTCGATGCAGGGGAAAAAGATCCAGAACCTGCGACAGGCGGCCAAGCTGGTCGTGGATCGCCTGGGCCCGCAGGACACCATCTCGATCGTGGCCTTTAGCGATCGCAAGTACCTGATCGCCGAGAGCCAGCCGGTCACCGACAAGGGAGCACTGAAGAAAAAGATCGACCGCATTCGAGATGGCGGCGGCACGGCCATCTCTGGGGGCATGGGACAGGGCTTGAAGGAACTGGGCAAGACCCTGTCGCCCGACCGGGTCAGCCGGATGCTGCTGCTGACCGATGGCCAGACATTCGGCGACGAGAAGCAGTGTCTGAAGCTGGGCAAACAGGCAGGCGCCAAGGGGATCGTGGTCAATGCTCTGGGCCTGGGCGATGACTGGAACGAAGACCTGCTGGATGACATTGCCGAAGGCAGCGGGGGGGTGGCCGACTTTATCGATTCGCCCGACAGGATTGTCGAGTTCTTTGAGCAGGCTGTGACGTCGATGCAGGATACGGTGGTGCAGAATGCCCAGGTGGTGCTTCGCCTGGCCAGCGGCGTTACGCCGCGGCAGGTGTGGCAAGTACTGCCCATGATCTCCAATCTGGGCTATCGCCCACTGTCGGATCGAGACGTGCAGGTCGAGCTGGGCGAGATGGAAAAGGGGCAGCCGCGCAGCCTGCTGGTGGAGCTGTTGATCGGTCCCCGGCCGGCGGGCAGCTACCGCATCGCCCAGGCGGAGATCAACTATGACGTGCCCGGTCTGAAACTCAGCGGCGAAAAGATCAAGGCCGACATCTTGCTGGACTTTACGGCCGACGCGGCCAAGGCCAAGCAGTACGAGCCGGAAGTGATGAACATCGTCGAGAAGGTGACGGCCTTCAAGCTGCAGACCCGGGCGCTGGAGGAAGCCAAGATGGGCAACGTGGCCGGCGCCAGCCAGAAACTCCGGGCGGCGGCTACGCGCCTGCTGGAGATGGGCGAGGATGAGCTGGCGCAGTCAGCCATCGAGGAGGCTGAGAACCTGGAGAAAAGCGGCCAAATGTCGGCCCGTGGCACCAAGAAGCTGCGCTACGAGACACGCAAGCTGACCCAACGATTGAGTCCCTAAGGGAATGGCTTGGGTAGGGGCGGCGCGACAGAGGGGTTCCTCAACAGTCCCCCCACCCGGTGCATGAAGCAAAGGAGGAATTAGACCATGGCAAACTGTCCAAATTGTGGAAATCAAGTCGGCGAGGGAGCCGTTTTCTGCGATCAGTGTGGCACCCGGCTGACACAGCCCGAGGCGGCTGTTCCAGAGCCCGCCGCGGCTCCGGCCGGCGGGAGTTTCATCTGCCCAGCCTGTGGGGCGGGCAACGTGCCGGGTGAGGCGTTCTGTGATTACTGTGGCTCGCCCATGGAGCCGCCGGTGCCAACCGTGGAGGAGGTGCCGGAACTGGAAGCGGTTTCCAGCGAGGCTGAACTGGAGGAGGCACCCGCCGAGGTGGAGGAACCAGCCCCGCCAGAGGCGGCTCAAGCCGAAGAGAAGCCAACCTGCCCGGCCTGCAAGGCCGAAGTGCTGCCTGGCGAGGTCTTTTGCGCCAACTGCGGCGCCTCGCTGGCAGAACCACCTATTCCGCCAGAGCCGGTACCCGAGGCGGAGCCGGCGGCTGATGTGCAGCCGGTGGCAGAAGAGGCGCCGCCGGCGGAAGAGGCGCCAGCGGCTGAAGTACAGCCGACGGCAGAAGAGGCGCCGGCGGTAGAAGAGGCGCCGGCGCCGGAAGCGGCGCCGGAAGCCCCTGTGGTGGCTGAGCCGGTTGAGAAAGCGGCACCGGCCGCACCGGCACCCGCACCCGCCTGCCCGGCCTGCGGTACCGAGATAGAAGCTGGTGATGCTTTCTGCAGCGCCTGTGGTTTTGCGCTGAGGGAGGCACCCGCCCCAGCTCCGGCGGACGAGGCGCCAGCGGCTGCGGCGCCTGCTCCCGCCCCGGCGGGACCTCGCCTGGTGGTGGTGGCTTCGGGTGCCGAGATCCCGCTGCCGGCC
>JASFHU010000044.1:0-13656 GCA_050123055.1 Anaerolineae bacterium | reverse complement strand
TGCCCCCCGGCGGCACGCCCAACGCCACCGCTTCACGGGCCAACCGCCGGTACTCTTGCTGCCTGAAGCGGTTCCCGCCCATGAATTCGCTGAAGCGGCGGGCATCCGCCTGTTCGGCAATCGCTTCGCTCTCTGGTATGCGCTCCATTTCTCACCTCCTACTAAACATTCAATATACAAGGTTGAAGTACCATCCAGTAAAAAGCTTGGCTATACGCATGGCTTCATTCCCCGGCCTATCATGATTCCCCATAACCAGTTCAGCTTGATAGTTTCGACGTTCACATCCACAAAGCCTGGTATGAGAAACAGCTCGCGAAGTTCATCCGAAGTCGTCGTCCCAACGTGGGCTCTTTCGCCAATCTTTCCCATCAGATCGACAAACCTCATAAGCCAAAAGTCTCGGCAAAAGTCCTGGAGCACAAAGGTGCCCCCCCTTGTCAGTGATTTCCACACGTTGGAAAAGACCTTCTCCCTGTCGGCGAAATGGTGGAAGGCGTTCGTACTGATGACATAATCGAAGCTGCCAGCGTAGTTCAAAGAACCTGCGCTTTGCAGAACGAACTCCACGTTGTCGTATCTGAATCTTGGGAGCTTTTGTCTGGCCTGTTCGATCATCCCCTCCGACAGGTCCAGGCCGACCACTTTGCCGGTTCCTTCCAGCCTTGATGCAATCTCCAAGGTCGCCCAGCCGGTGCCACAGCCCAGATCCAGGACATTCATCCCCTTTTTGATGTCTAAGCTATCCACGACCAGGGCCTGGACCCGATACTGATAGGATCGGACGAGAGGCGAGTCGTCATAGCTCGCTGCTGCCCGATTGAACTCCTCTGCCACATATGCGTCTTGCTGTTGTCTGCTCACTGGATACAATCCTCTCGAAAGGCACGGAATACAAGCTAGAATATACCAGTTTGTATTCGTTCTCAAAAGAAAAGGGGCCGTATCTACTAAGAACTCTCTTGTTCCATCTCAGCCAACAAGGTACGCGTCCAAGCCAGCTCTGCCTCAAAGTGCACATGTGAATGCTCAAAGACAGAGGCCGCCCTACGGGGAATCTGTTCCATGGCCAGTATCTCCTCCTTGTGCTCGGCCAGGTGTTGGAGAATGTCCTCCAGTTGTGCAATCCTATTCTCCAGGTAGCCCTTGACTTCGTCGCTGGGCAGCGCCTCCGTGAAGGCCAGGCCAATGTCTATGGTATAGTAGTGGCGCTCCACCTCGCTCCAAACTTCGCGTAGCAGGCGCAGAAACTCAGCCCGCCCCGCTTCTGTGATCTGGTAGATGGTCCGCGAGGGACGGCTACCTTCTTGTTCGACGGCAACCTTCTCAACGAATCCTTCCTCGGACAGCTTCTTCAGCGCAAAGTAGATGGAGCCAAAGGCGATGTTGGTCCAGTCGCCCATGTGCTCTTCGATGATGTGCTTGATCTCGTAGCCATACAGCGGCCGCTCGCGCAGCAGACCCAGCATGACCAATCGGGTGGACATATCCTGCTCTCTCTGTGACACATGCCGATGATATACAAGCTAGTATATTCTGTCACAAATATCCGAGCTTGTCAAATCCGGGTAGCTGTGATGCACAGCATGTCAAGAACGAAACGTACGGCAGGCAGACCCCTCTGGCCGGACGGATGTGCCGATCCGGATCGTTCCAGTTGGGGATAAGGGCAAGATGTGGTAAGATCTCCTCACTATGTCCGTGCCACTCCTGACCACCAAACTCTATATCCCACCTCTCCGCCCAAACCTAGTGCCACGCCCGCGCCTGATCGAGCGACTGAACGAAGGACTACGCCTGGATCGGCAATTGACCCTCGTCTCAGCTCCGGCCGGATTTGGCAAGACCACGTTGATCTCCGAGTGGTTCGCCGATTTACGGTTGGATCCTCACCGTGGACAGCTAATTGAAAATCGGATGGCTTGGCTGTCCCTGGATCAGGAGGACAATGAGCCTGCTCGCTTCTGGACGTACTTCATCGCCGCCCTCCGCACAGTGGAGGAGGGCATGGGCGAATCCTCACAACAGATGCTCCAGGCCCCGCAAGCACCCTCGACTCAGCTTGTCTTGACTGGTTTGCTCAACCACATTGCAGCGCTTCCATATCGGATTATTCTGGTGTTGGACGATTTCCACCTTATTTCTGGCGAGACAATCCTGGAAGGGCTCACTTTTCTATTGCACCATTTGCCACAGCAACTGCACCTGGTGCTCGCCACTCGGGCCGATCCAGCTCTGCCCATCGTCCGGCTGCGTGCTCGTGGCCAGTTGACCGAAGTGCGAGACGATGACCTGGCCTTCACCGTTGACGAGGCTGTCACATTTCTCAATGAGAGGATGGGCTTGGGCCTGTCGTTGGAAGAGGTGACAGCGCTGGAATCCCGTACCGAGGGGTGGGTCGTGGGTCTGCAATTGGCCGCCTTGTCGTTGCAGGACCGTGTGGACTCGCGTGGGTTTATCACCGCCTTTACCGGCAGCCACTACTTCATCTTGGAGTATCTGACTGAGGAGGTCCTGGTTCGACAGTCCGAGTCCGTACAGCGCTTTCTTCTCCAGACCTCCATCCTGGACCGGGTGTGTGGGTCACTGTGTGACGTCGTCACTGGCGGGAGCCATGGTGGCACGACATTGGCGCACCTGCAACGAAAAAACCTGTTCGTCGTTTCCCTCGACGACGAGCACCACTGGTACCGCTATCACCACCTGTTCTGTGATCTGTTGCGCACGCGGCTCGAGCAGGAGGCGTCCCCTGAACTGATCGAGGAGCTGCACGCCCGGGCCTGTGCCTGGCACGAGAAGCACGGGACAATAGACGAAGCGATCAAGTACGCGCTGAAGATTCAGGATTTCGAACGGGTTGCCCATCTTGCCGAGCAGGCAGCCCAGGCCAGCGCGCTCGACAGCCGGCTGACGACGTTATTGCATTGGCTGGAGATGCTGCCGGAAGAGGTGCTGTGCGCCCATCCGCGCCTGCAGATCTACCGGGCCTGGGCGTTGTATATGAACGGCCATCTCGCTCGCGCGCAGAAGATGCTCCAGGGGTCCCAAGAGGCACTGGAAGGTCTACCCCCCTCGCCAGAGAACGACGCACTGCGCGAGGAATTGTCTGCCTTGCTGACTATCATCGGCCTGGTGGCGCGGGGGTTCATGTGCAGCGTCAACAACCAGCTCGAAGAAGCCGTCCAGACCTGCAAAAAGGCCAGGGCGATGGCCCTCGATGCCGGGTACGTTTTTTTGGCAGCGCAAGCGACCGAGGGCTTGGCCCTGGCCCGGTATCACCAGGGGCAACTGCTCGCCTCGGCCGAGTCCTGCCGACAGGTGATCACCCTGTCAGAGCAAAGTTCCGGGTCGGCGTGGCCGGCAGCGCAGGCTCCTCTGGCTGCTTCGGGATACGTCGAACTGGCGGGCGTCCATATGGAGTGGAACGATCTGGACACCGCGGCCGACCTCTTGGACAAAGCACTTGACCTGTGCCGCCAGGTCGGCATCACGCAGACACTTAGTGAAACCTACGTCGCCCAATCGCGTCTCAAGCAGGCGCGAGGTGACATGGACGGTGCGGTGGAAGCACTCCGGGAGGCGGATCGGGTCAGTCGGATTGAAGGCGCGTATTCACTGGCCAACTTTCGGTTGGCCACGCAGCAGGCGCGTTTGAACCTGATGGCAAAGAGACCTGAAGAGGTGATCCATTGGGTGCGGCAGCTAGAGACGGCCTTTGCTCCAGGGGAGGCAGGGATACCCCTGCCCATGTCCTCGCGCGAGATCATCCAGACGATGCTGGCCCGAGCCTATCTCGCCCAGGGGGAATCGGAGAAAGCGTTGGCCGTTCTGGAGCCCCTGCTCCCGCCGGCTGAAGCGGCGGGTGGCTTGCTGCGCGTCACCGAGATTTGCCTGCTGAAGGCGCTGGCCCTTCAGGCGTTAGGCGATGCGCCCGCCGCACTTATTTCCCTCGAGCGAGCGTTGACCCTGGCCGAGCCGGAAGGCTACGTGCGGCTGTTCCTGGACGAAGGCCCGCCGCTGGCCCGCCTGCTCTACCGGGCCGCCGAGCAGGGCATCTTGCCGACCTATACCGGCAAACTACTGGCTGCATTCCCCGAGGCAGGCACAGCCCCCAGGCCAGGCCGCCGTTCTCCCTCACCAGCCCCCCTCGTCGAGCCCTTGACTGGGCGAGAGCGCCAGATCCTTCAACTCATCGCCGAGGGAATGACCAACAAAGAAATCGCCCGGAAGCTGGTCATTTCTGTAGGCACCGTCAAGGTCCACGCCCACAATATCTATGGTAAGTTGGGCGTAAGCGGCCGCACCCAGGCTGTCGCCAAAGCCCGGGGGCTGGGCCTTTTGTCCTGACGCTCTTTCCCCCTCAAGTATACCCTTTCTATATCCTCCGCTAGATGCGGCTATGCCCTCCTGTCTGCTATACTGTGCCTGGTTGACAAAAACAACCTGGAAAGGAACAGCATGAGACGCCATTGCTATGAGATTCGGGTCTCAGGAATCCTGGGAAGCAGTTGGACGGAGTGGTTCGACGGCCTGAGCATCCATCACCAGCAGGATGAATCGGATGGATGGGCTTTCAGCATCCTCTCCGGCTCGATGGACCAGGCAGCGCTACACGGCGTTCTTGCAATAATCCTCGATCTGGGGCTGCCGTTGATTGCTGTCAACCGTATGGATGTGAAGGATTTTTGATTCAGGTGAGGAGGTCAAGATGAAGAACAAGGTGTCAAAGTTCGGCGAGTATGAAGGCTATTCGCAAGCACGTTTTGACGGCTACGCGCGCCGCTCCGACTATTTGACGCTCTCGGATGGGACGAAACTGGCCTACGACGTTCTCCTTCCGACTCGAAAGGTGACTGTGACTGATGAGAGCCTGCCGGTGCTGCTGATGCACACCACCTACCTGCGGGCCATGAAACTGGTCGAGAATGGACGGATTGTCTTTGATGAGCTGTTTGATATCCCCTGGTTTGCCAAAGGGTTCCTCCGGCTCCGGGCCTGGTTCAAGAAGGACGGGCATATCGGCGACATGGTCTTCCGTACTTCCTGGCTCAAGCGGCTGCTTCATCACGGCTATGCCATAGCGGTTGTGGAGCGTTCCGGGACTGGGGCCTCCGGTGGCATCCTCAGCCCGGCCTTTGCCGACGTCGCCGTCGAGATCGATGAGGTTCTGAACTGGGTCGCGGCCCAGTCCTGGTGCGACGGCACCATCGGCATGTTTGGCACGTCGATGGTAGCCATGGCCCAGTATGCGGCGGCCAGCGCCGGTAACCCGTACCTGAAGGCCATCCTGCCCGTTGCCAGCAGCTTTGATATGTACGGCTCTGTCGTCTATCCGGGCGGCGTCAACTGCACCGGATTCGGCAGGACCCTGTCGGGGTCCACGGAGGTCCTGGAGCGGATGATCGTGCCGGTGGACAGCGACCCGGACGGGGATCAGTTGGCCCGGATTCTCGAACAACGCCGCGAACGGTCGCTCAGCGATGTGTCGGCCCAGGGCTTTAGCCTGGCACCCTACCGTGACAGCGACAACCCGTATCTACAAGAGCGTAGACTCTGGCGGGACGTCGGCCTGTACGACCTGCTCGACCGGATCAATGGCTCCAGGGTGGCCGTCTACAACTCGGCCGGCTGGTACGACCTCTTTACCCGCGACAGCCTGCTCTGGCACGCGAATCTCACGACGCCCCATCGCCTGCACGTCCGCCCGCTATTTCACAACGATTTGGGCAAATCCGGGGCCGACCTCGACTTTGGCGCGGAGGCCCATCGCTGGTTCGACTACTGGCTAAAGGGCATCGACAACGGCATCATGGACGAGCCGCCTATCCGCTACTACGTCCTGGGCGCACCCAAGGGGACAGCGTGGCGCACTGCCGAGCAGTGGCCACCGCCCGACGCGCAGCGGACGCGCTTTTACCTCGCCGGGGGCCGAAGCGGTAGCGTCGACTCGGTGAACGACGGCTTTCTGCGCACCCAGTCCCCGGACGACGTCGATGGGGCTGATGTCTACACCGTCGACTACTCGACGACGAGTGGCGCCGACGCCCGCTGGTCGGCGGTTGTGAAAGACGGGAAGTATCCGGCCCAACGTGCCAACGACGAAAAGGCATTGACCTACACCACAGCGCCCCTAGAGCGCGACCTGGAGATCATAGGTCATCCCGTTGCCCACCTGTGGTTTACCGCCGAGGTACCAGACCTGGACCTTTTCGTCTACCTAGAGGAAGTGGATGCCCAGGGGAACGTGGAATACATCACCGAGGGCAACCTGCGGGCCTCGCATCGAGCAGTTGGCGAAGCGCCGTTCGACAATCTGGGACTGCCGTTCCATCGAAGCTATGAAGAGGACCTGGCACCGATTCCAGCCGGCGAGCCCTCTGAGTTGGTATTCGACCTTCTGCCGACGGCCAAGCGATTCCGCCCGGGAACCCGCATTCGCGCCTCGGTCGCCTGCGCCGACGCCGACAACTTTGACACGCCGGTGCTCGATCCGGCGCCGAGGGTCCAGCTGCTGCGAGACGTTATCCACGCCTCGTTCGTAGAGCTTCCGCTTTTGCCTGTGATCTGACCCATCGAGCTTTGCATTCGCAGGAGGGCCAGCGCGGATCGACTGGTCCTGTGCGCGTTTCCCCCAGAAAGGCTTGGCATTTCCAGACTTCTAGGGTATACTGTTACTAGCTGCAAGTGATTCTCATTTGCAGCTAGTGCAGAATAGAGATAGGCGAGTGCGGTTGCCAGGAAGGAGAAGGAGCGACGCCACCTGAATACCTGAAACCCTACTCGCCAAGGAAAAGACCATGAAAACCGAGCTGCCACAGTCTGCGCATTTGAGAGCTACGAAGCTCTGCAACTTCGATCACCCGGCAGTCAGAGACAAGGCAAAGACAATCGTCGAGGCAGCGGACACGCCCAAGGACAGAGCTCTGAGCATTTTCTACTTTGTCCGGGATGCGATCCCTTTCGATGCAACCCTGGACATCTGGGAAAGGGCTTCGGAGACCCTGGGTAAGCGGGTAAACGACTACTGCAACAAGGTCAACCTCCAGGTCGCATTGCTGCGGGCCGCCGGCATCCCGGCGCGATGTCACCTGGTACAGGTGAGGAAAGAAGTGCTGAAGGCCTTCATCCCCAGGTTCATCTACAACCGGCTGCCGAGCCCTGTGGGCCACTTCTGGTGTGAGTGCTACCTGGACGGGATGTGGATCGCCTGCGAGACGCTGTTCGACGAACCTTTGTACCTGGGGATGCTCGGTGCGAGTTTGGTCACCCGGGAGCAGATCCCCACCATTGACTGGGATGGCGAAAGCGACCTCATCCTTTTCCAATCCTGGATCGTCAACGATGAAGGCACCTACCCGGCCTTTGACGACATCCTCACCAGCCCGATGATGACCGAAGCGGGCATGCCCCCCAAGATCCTCTGCAAGTTGTTTGACCCGATCCCGGTGTTTCTGTCCCGGCGTCGCACGGACAGTATCCGTGGTAGATGAGAAGATGAATAGTCGCAACTGGTTCGTTTACACCCTCAGCTTTCAGAAACAGGGGTGATCATGAAATCCTCGTCTCGGTATCGCCATCGCTTCACCGCCCTGACAGACACGCTCGTGTCGCCCTACAACCTGGGATTCTGCATCTACAATTGGGGCTTCAACGTGCTTGGCGGGCGCAAACACGATGCCTTTCGCTGGCGCGTCATCGAACTGGCCGAGCTGTGCGGTGAGGAAGACATACTTGATGCGGGCTGCGGCACCGGACTGACAACGCTGCGCATCGCGGAGCAGTATCCCAAGTGCAGAGTATACGGCATCGACCTGTCGCCCAAAATGATCGAGGTTACCCGGAACGACGCAGCCGAGCATGGGTTGGACGTAGACCTGCGTACCGGCTCGATCACGGACCTGCCCTATCCTGACGCTGCCTTCGACGTGGTGCTGACCAACATCATGTTCCACTACCTCGACCTGGTGGAGAAGCGGCTGGCCGTTGGCGAGATCGCGCGGGTGCTAAAGGTGGGCGGTCGCTATGTCTCGGCGGAGTGCGGGCCGCGCGCCCGCACCCCGGTGAAGCGCCGCCTGGCCAAGGGAGAATACACACTCTATCCCTCCCATCTGGCCGAAGCCCAACTGACCCTTTGCCACGAGGAGTTGAGCCCCTTCGCCTGGGGTCTGCAGGTCTACCACCGGGTGGCCGTCAAGTCTGGTGAAGCAGCCCCCAAGTCTTTCAAGAGGGAATGAACATAGCCAAAATCCTGGTGGACGGAGCAGGACCGCTGGGCAGCCTCTCCGCTGCGCGGCTGCAACAGGGCAGCAACCATGTCTCGATCCTGGCTCGCGGTCAGCGCCTCGACGAGTTGCGCGAGTATGGCATCGTATTGGTGGATGTGCTGACGCAAGAGCAGACCGTCACCCGGTTTGTGATCGATATCATAATTGTGCAGAGGGAAAGTGTTACAGAGCGATGAGAAACGAGGAACGGGCATTTCGTATCTACACGGACACAGAAATAGAATTGGGTGAATAAGTCGTTGGGCGGCCAGGGGGCTTGAGCGGGAGGGATGCTGTGAACGAAAACAACCAAGTCTACCAATGGACAAGGCGGGACAAAGTGCTGCATTTGCTGCCCGCAATCCCTCTGGTGGTGTTCTACGTCGGAACAGCCTATCTATTGGCAGTCAATTCGATTTATCTGGTGGGAGTATTCTTACTACTGTGGGTAGCCACCAATATAGCGATAGCGGGCATCTGCGTCGGATGTCCATATCGTGGCAGGTATTGCCCTGGCGTGAGCCAGTTGTACTTTGCCCCTTTTCTGTCAGTGGTGATGTGCAAAGGCAAAAAGGGAAATACCGACGCACGATCATTCAGGGTCAACCTGGCTATGCTTAGTGTGTTTGGGATAGGGAGTTACCTATTCGCGCTCTATTGGTTGTTCGTCCTGTACTGGTCCGAGCGAGCCCTCGTAGTACTGGCTCTTGTAGGGCTTTTGGTGGTTCATATGCCACTATCTTTTTTCATCCTGTGTCCAAAGTGTGGGTACAATGACACCTGCCCAATGGCGAAAGTGCACAAGGCATTCAAGAAGAGTAGTGAATTCGACAATGATGGAGGGACTCTATCAGGATGAGTTTGTGCGGGAGGCTGTGGCAGGTTGATGGCTGTCGGGGGTGATTCGTGGAGTTGATGCCAACACTTGAGATTGGATGGCTCAATGGGTGGATACTCCTTGCGTTTGAGTTTTTGATTCAGGGTCTCCTATTGCTGGTCTTTGCCGAAGAGGGGCCGTGGTGATTGTGCTGCATCATGCGGACCGTCATACCTACATTGAGACCCAGGTCGGCGAGCCGCTTTCGTATCCGCTGGCCGCCGCGGATGGCGATCAGCTGCACATCTTCACCGGGGCAAACCATAGCCAAAGGCATCAACGCACCTCCCGTCATTCAACCACTTCGACCAGGATATCCTGGGCCTCCGAATTGCGGAGGGACAGGCTGTAGCCCTTGACTGTGAACTCGATGGGGTCACCCAGGGGAGCGACCCGCCGGATCTTCTCTCGTTGCTCCACGCTGATCATCTCCTCCTCCGCTATCTTCTTGGACTGTGTCTCTCCAGATGATAGCAGAGCTGGGCTCAGGTGGGTACATTTTCGATTGTCAAAGTACAGCTAGGTGGGTACCTTTTAGTATATCAAAAGCGCTCCTCGTTCATCGAGTTTGGTTCCACCTTTGGTTGTGTCATTGCGAATGATTCGCTCGTTTTTTCTTCAACCTGGATCTGCACAGCTTTAGCCAGATCGCGCGCCAGCGAAACGTGCCCTTGGCCCACCTGGACCAGGACGCTGTCTCCCGCCGCTGCGACGACGCTCAGCCAGGCACCCGGCCGGATCCCCTGCTCTTCCAGGAACCGTTGGGATGCTCCCTCGCTGTCGCAGCGGATCACGCGCCCCCGCAGCCCGGCAGGCAGCGTCGCCAGGGCGACGGTCGTCATGGAGGGCATGGGCACGCCGCACCTGGTGATGGGTTCGCCAATGGGATTCGCCGGCGGGTAGTCCAGGTAATGGTCGAGCCGGTCGGCTACAGCATCAGGCGTGGCGTGCTCCAACTGGCAGGCAATGTCGTGGGCCTCGCCATACTCGAACCCCAGCTTGTCCACCAGAAAAACCTCCCACAGCCGGTGGCGGCGTAGAATGTGGCAGGCACGCTCATCCCCCACGTCCGTGAGAAGGGCGCCCTTGTAGGGCTGGTAGACCACCAAGCCCTGGTCCTGCAGCTTGCGACACATCTCATTGACCGACACAGGCGAGATTGAGAGTGTGTCCGCCAGCAGAGACAGGGGCACCGGACTGCCGTTGTCCCGCAGGCGGGCAATAGTGACCAGGTACATCTGCATGCTTTCGCTTAATTCAGCCATAATTGACTCCGTCATGTCTACGTTCACCTTAATAAATTACTACTAACTTTTAAGGCGTGCCTTATTATAGCGGGATGGAGAATCGTTGTCAAGCCTCATAGTCTGCAGGGTCAGACGTCTCTGCTTGCTGCTAGGGTCCGTTTCTAGAGGCGGTGGCCGCCCGCCTCTTGCCGCCGAACAGCACTACCGACAGACCGCCCATGACCAAACCGCCGATGAAGGTCGAGAGCCACAGCTCCGGGCCCAGGAAGGACACCTCGAAGTGGAACCAATAGTCTTTGTATCCGGCGAATCCCTCGGTGCCGGGGATCACGACAAAGGCGGGCTGGATGGTGACGAATATGAGCCAGTCCATGATCAGCAGGTCCCACACTGCAAAGAAGAACATGAGCAGAGCACTGTGGGCGGATGCGGTCCAGAACGTTAAGTTGCCGCCGTTTTCCCTGCGCAGGCCCGCGTTCGAGTAGAATATCACGCCGGCGACGGTGCCGAAAGAGAGCACGTAAAAGACGGCGAGCTGGAGAGCGGGCACATCGACCTCACCCACGGCCGTCCTCACGTCGGGCGTATAGGAGTCGACCAGCATCATGGGGTTCAGATAGATGGCGCCAAAGGTGATGATCGTGAGCAGTATGCTCATGAGCGTTCCATCGACCAGCACCCGCCTGACGGATAGCTGAGGCTTCATGGCAACCTGTTCCCCCTTATTGCTGAGACGGGATCCAGAACTTCCACCGTGCCCTGCCCGCCGTTGACGCGGACGCGGTCGCCCGAGTGCAGGTTCATCGTTGCGTTGCCGCAGCCAACGACCGCAGGAATGCCCAGTTCGCGGGCGACGATGGCGGCATGCGAAAATGGGGCGCCCACGTCAGTGACGATGGCAGCCGCCCGGGAAAAGAGCGGCGTCCAGCCGACGTTGGTGGTCACAGTCACCAAGATCTCGCCCGGCTGAAGCAAGTTTCCCTCTTCGGGGCTGTCGAGGCGACGCACCACACCCTCGACGATGCCAGCTGCTCCCGCAAAGCCGGTGATTGCATCTGAGATTGGCGCTGTGGTGGGTTCGTCGGCGCTGTAGATATCGGCGCGCCGGTTTGGATCCTTGGCCCATTCGACGGGGTCAAAGCGCCCACGAACAATCGGTGGGTAGGGCGGCAGGGAGCGGTAGCGAGCGTGGGCCTCCTTGCGGGCAGGGACGAAGCGGTGGGCCGACTTGTCGCCAGAGAGGGCTGCCAGCATTTCCTCAAGCGACAGGAAGAAGATGTCGTCTTCCAGGCCTGTCAAGTGTCCGGTGCGCAGCGCAAAAGCGCGGTATACGCCCAGCAGTCGCACCGCCTCCGAACGGACCGCCTCGCGGGTCTTGGAGGCAACGGCCAGCCGGTCGAGTTTCTGCCGGTAGGCCCTGGCCTGGCGGGGGGAGACCTGAGCCTCGAGCCGCTCCCAAGCGGCCTGATGCCGTTCGCCCTGGCGGGCCAGCATGGCCGGCACGTCGATCTCGTCGCCCGTGAGTTCGGCCAATCGCCGGTCCAACCAGCCGGGCTCCTGGGATGGCGGGGGGATGGAGAATTCCATCTCATGAGGACCGCGGTAGCCGTAGGCTTGCAGATATTCCTCGCGCGTGAGTTCGCCACGGCTCACGGCGAGCAAGCCCATGAGTAGGCCCAAGCTGGCCAGGGCATCGTCGCCACTGCTCACGCCTGAAAGCAACGCATTGGCATCCGCGTCGCCCACCAGCTTCTCGAACTTGATATGCAGCTTGCGGGAAAGGGTCCGGTATTCGCTCAAGCCGGCGAGTAGGATTTGCAGGCCCTCGTCCAGGTGCGCTTCCAGCTCGTTGCACCACAGGGAGAGAAGGTCGCCAGTCGTCCGGGCGCCTTGTCTGTCTCCCTCAAGCCTTCTTGCCAGAGCAGGCGTCTCGTCGACGAAGGATGGAATGCGGGACCTGAGTTTGCGGAGCTGCCACAACTGGCGCACGACGGCCGGGATGATGGTCCTCAGCACCTGGCTGGCGGTATAAGGAACCAGGGGTATGTCTGAAGGGAAGCGTCCAAACGTCTCCTGGCGCACGCGGACGAGCCGTTGCCAGGGCAGCCCCAGGGCGGCGACCGACGAGATGCCCAGGCTGAGGTTCATGTAGAGCCGTCCCCCGATGTTGCCGGCCAGGGGATAGTGCGTCGCCTCCCGCCCCACGTGGTTGGCCCGGAGATAACGTTCCACGATGGACCAGGTAAAGGGCGTCATCACGTCGGGAAATGCCTCGCCAAAGTTGGCGTTGGTCCACAGATAGTCGCCGGTCAGGCTGTCGTTCCACTCGCCGGTGGTGGGATTGTGGGCCTGCATCGTGGTGATGGGCCGGGATTGGAGAAGATAGAGCCGGCCACCGGCGATTGCCCACTCGATGTCCTGCGGACTGCACAAGTACTTTTCCAACCGGCTGGCAATCCGGTGGAGTCTGCGGGCAAAGCGCCTCAACTCCGCCGGGCCTTTGTAGCGGCCCTTGGGGCGCTCCAGGGTGAACGTGTGCGGGTTGGCCTCGCCTGACACCAGTTGCTCTCCAGGGCCGTGGACATAGTTGCCGGCCATGTGCATCCGGTCGCCGCTGACCGGATCGGCCGTGAACAACACACCTGCTATCTCCGCCGGGACCAGCCGCTGGACGATGACGGCCATGTCGTGGGCAGCATCGAGTCTCTGGGCCTGGCTGTAGCTTCGCACCCGGGCACTGTGTCGCGAGCGCTGCACGGTGTGGATCGCTTCCCGGATTTCCTCGCCGGTGCGCGTACCCAGGACCGTCTCGAATTCGCCGGCAAACGATGCCTGGGCCGAGTCCTCACTGAGAGCGGAAGAACGTATGGCGAAAGCACACTGGCGATCTCTTTTGCGCATCTGTTCAAGGTAGGCTTGGGCTTGCAGCCAGGCATCAGGATGCAGTTCATCGTCCTTGAAGGCAGCAGGCAGAATGATGAACCCGTCGGGCACGGGATAGCCAGCGCGATACAGCCTGGCCAGTGTCCCGCCTTTTCCACCAGCCGATGCATAGGCCTCAGGCGCCAGGTCAGCGAATGTTTGGACCATGTTCATCTTCTGCTCGTCCTTGTCGGGATTCTCACCACACAAAGGCCAGGAGCAGGGCAAAAAACACGATATAGACGATGTTGAACCCCGCACCATGGACATATTTGATAACCCGGAACGGAATCACGCGTCGCGCGAGGAACATGTAGACGACCGCCATGAGTGCCGGATTCATGAT
>JASFHU010000043.1:0-13663 GCA_050123055.1 Anaerolineae bacterium | reverse complement strand
GCAACACGCAACACGCTCAAACATTGCCGCCAGCCCCTGTTTGTGGTATACTGGCACCGTAGCCTGGACTACGACTTTGTGAGGAGGATATCGTGGGTCAACTGTTGCTCGCTCTAGCTCAATTGGCCATAGCCATTGTCCTGAGTGGCATCGCCGCCTACCTGGCCTTCTACCTGTTCCAGTGGTTCACCCGCAACCTGGACGAATGGGAGGAACTACGCCAGGGCAATCCCGCCGTCGGCATCGTGCTGGGGGCCATTGTGCTTTCCGTCGCCATCGTCCTGCGTCCCGCTCTCACCGTCAACACTGGCCTTTGGGACATAGGCCGCGCCCTCTACGTCCGCGTGCTGGTCATAGAAGCGCTGCAACTGGCCGTGGGGTTGATCTTGGCCGTCATCACCCTGGCGCTGGCGCTGTTTCTCTTTGCCGCCTTGACACGGGGCATCGACGAGGTAGAGGAGCTCAAAAAGGGCAACCTGGCCATTGCCGGCCTGCTGGCGGGGGTCGTCATCAGCGTGGCCTTGATGGTCAGCCAGGCCATCGCCCAGATCATGCACCTGGTCTCCTCGCTTCTGCTGTAGACGCCCTAGCTGGGGATTCCGGAATCCCAGACTTGTCTGGGCCATTCTCGAGGCAAACGAAATGACAGAAGAGCCAACACTAATTTGCGTCCGTACCTGCCAGGGTTGGGATTTGGCACAGATATACAAAGCCAAGCTGGAAGCCGCCGAGATCCCGGTCCTACTCAAATACGAGTCTGCCGGTCTGGTATTCGGCCTTACCGTAGATGGCCTGGGTGAGGTACGTATCATGGTCCCCGAGGCCTTCGCCGTCGAGGCCGAAGCCCTTCTGGAGGACGTTGACGGCCCCGTCTCAGGAGAGCCAGACGAGGCCGACTAGTGTTTCGCAGCACAGAGTAGCCTGAAACGCATCAGCTTGACGCGAAACACTCAGTCACGAATCACCGCGTCGGCGGGCATCCCCGGCTTGAGCAGATGTTCCGGGTTATGTAAATGCACCCGGACGGCAAAGACCATGTTCACCCGCTCCTTCTCTGTCTGCACATTCTTGGGCGTGAACTCGGCTTGCGACGAGATGTAGGAAACAGTCCCTGTGAACACCCGTCCGGGGAAGGAGTCCACCTGGACCTCCACCTCCTGGCCCAGGTAGACGCGATTCAACTCATCCTCCGGAACATAGATCGTCAACTTGACCTCATCCAGGTCAGCGATGGTCAGCAACGTGGCGCCGGTCAGGGCCGCTTCTCCCGTGTGAGCCGAGCGGCTGGTCACGATCCCGTCGATCGGCGACCGGAGCGCCATCTTTTCCAGTTGTGCCTCCAGGGCGGCGCCGGCCGCCGACGCCTGAGCAACCTGGGCCTCGGCCACGGCGACCTCCTCGGCGGCCGGGCCGGCCTTCAGCTCATCCAGCGCGGCCTTTGCCACGGCCACACCCGCCGCGGCCATCTCGAACTGAGACTCTGCGGCATGCACCTGGCTGATCAACGCCAGCGGATTGTTGCGCAGGGTCCTCAGCGCCGCCAGCGTCGATTGGGCACCCTGCCGTTCGGCCTTGGCCGCATCGATGGCCGCCTGTGCCGCCTCTACCTGGTAGTTCAGGGCAGCATAGAGCCGTTTCTCCTCCAAAGACCCCTGCCCGCGGTACTGGTCGCGTTCCACCTCCGCTGCAGCCAGCCTGGCCTCGAACTGCTCGATCCTGGTCTCAGCTAGATCCAGCGCGGCCTTTGCCTCGACGATCTGAGCCTCGATCTCCTGAGGCTGGTCCAGGATCCTCTCCAGATCCTTCCAGGCTATCTCGGCTGCATTCCGCTGGGCGATCACCTGGCGCAGAGCAGCCTGGGCGGCCATGATCTCAGCCGGGTGGCTGCCGGCCTTGATGTTCTCCAGGTTCGCCCTGGCAGCCGCCACCCCCGCGTCGATCTGGGCCTTTTGGGCATCCAGAGAGCTCGTGTCCAACTGCACGAGAACCTCGCCCGCTGCGACCTCGTCACCCTCGCCTGCGTTGAGGGCAAGGATCCGCCCTCCGAACTCCGACACGACCGATACCGTATCCCCCTCAATGCTGCCCGAGGCAACCAGGGCCGGTTCCCCCTCAGCCTGGGCCTGTCCTCCCAGCGCAGCCACGAACCCCTCGGCCCGGCCGGCCTCCAGCCCACCGTCTATGAGAAAGTTGGTGGCCTGCTCTGGTGATGTCCGCGCCCACCACCAGCCACCGGCCAGCGCACCAATCACCACCACCAGCACCAATAGTATGATGGTCCCACGTTTCATAGCAATCCTCTAGCCTCTGTCTCGTCCATCTCCTGATTAGAAGGGACTTACTGGCCCGCCGGTGCCTCGTCCCGCAACACCGCATCCGCTGGCATCCCCGGCTTGAGGGCCTGATCCAGATTCGGCAATTCGACCTTGACCGCGAACACCATGTTGACTCGCTCCTCACGGGTCTGCACGTTCTTGGGAGTGAACTCGGCCTCGCTAGCCACAAAGGTCACCGTGCCGCCAAACGTCCGGTCCGGGTAGGCGTCTACCGTCACCGAGACCGGCTGCCCGATCTGCACCTTGCCGAGTTGGTCCTCCGGAACATAGATGGTCAGCGTCACCTGGCCCAGGTCAGCCAACGTCATCAGCGGCGCGCCAGGCAGCGCCACCTCGCCCACGTGGACAGGCCGGGCCAGCACCAACCCGGTGATGGGTGCATCCAGCGTGAGCTTCTCCAGTTGCACCTCCAGCGCCTCCAGCGCCGTCTTTGCGATCTCGACCTGTGCTTCAGCCGCCGCGATCTGTTCCGGCGTGGCGCCGAGCTGCAGCCCGTCCACCTGAGCCTGGGCCACGGCCACCGCTGCTGTCGCCACCTTGTACTGAGCTTCGGCTGCGTTGACCTGGGCCTCCAGCATCAGCGGGCTCGCGAGCTGTTGCCTGAGCTCGGCCAGGTATGCCTCCGCACCCTCTCGAGCCACCTCAGCCTGGTCAAGCCCCGTCCATGCTTCCCACGACTCGTACGTGGCCAGGGCCTGCTCGCGGCGAGCCGCGGGCAACATGTCAGATGGTAACCGGACAGTCCTCTTCACAACCACACCAGGAGCCACGGGGATCCGCACAGTAGACCCGTCAAGATCCTCAAGGATCTGGATCGACTCATCGGCCAGGTCACGACCTACCTGGGCCGAGTTGGCCATCGCCTGGGCTTGCCGCACCTGCTGATCCAGCACCCCCAACTGAGCACGGGCGGCCGCAATCGCCACCTCCAGATCCTGGGGGTTATCCAGCATGGCCTGGGCGTCCTGCCAGGCGATGAAGGCCGACTCCTGCGCGACTTCTGCCTGCTTCACCACCGATCGGGCACGGTCCAACGTCTCCTCCCGTACCCCCGCCTTGACCTGGGCCAGCATTGCCTCCGCGACAGCCAATTCGGCTTCGGCCATCTCGATCTGAGCCAGCACGAACGAGTCATCCAGCTCGACCAACACGTCCCCCTCGTCAACCTGCTCCCCCTCATCGGCGTGGAGGGCCACGATGCGGCCGCCCAGCTCAGTCGTCACCGACGCTTCGTCGGCCTCGATAAAGCCCGAGGCTACCAGGCCTTCCGGTTCCTCCTCCGGTTGCAGACCCAGCTCGTCCACCGCCTTACTCAGTTCATCCTGTGCCCAGGACCACCACTCTGGATTCTGATTGACGAACCACCAGCCGCCCACCGCTGCCGCGCCGGCCACCAACAGGATGGCCAGGATAACAATCACTCGTTTCATCACCTTCCCCTACTTTTCTTCTACCTGGATGTTTGGCATTCCACCTGCCGGCTGGCGAACACTAGAGATAAACACATCCTCCAACGACGGCGCAATGACGTCTAGTGTGCGTACCTGCACGCCGGCGTGACCCAGTCGCTCCTCCACTTGCGCCATGAGTGCCGCCACGTCTGGCGCCACCGCATGGATCAGCGCTCCGTAAAGCGCCACCTCTTCGAAGGCATTCATCTCTCGCAGGGCTGGAATCGCCAGCGCGGGATTATCGCAGTCGATCTCTAACACCTGCCCCCGCATCTCCCGGTCCTTGATCCCTGCCGGCGAGCCGACGGCCACAATGCGCCCGCGCTGGATAAAGGCCAGTCGCTGGCAGAGCTCGGCCTCGTCCATATAGTGGGTCGTCACCATGATCGTCGTCCCCTCATCTGCCAACTCGTAAATCAGGTCCCAGAAGGAGCGGCGGGAGATCGGATCGACGCCGGCTGTCGGTTCGTCCAGGAACAGCATCTCCGGCTCGTGTATGATGGCCGTCCCCAATGCCAGGCGCTGTTTCCACCCACCCGACAGATTGCGAGTCAGCTCTCGCTCGCGGCCTTCCAGCCCTGCCATGTCTAGCACAAACTCCTTGCGCTCCCTGAGTCTCGAGCCCCTCACCCCATAGGTCCTGCCGAAGAAGTTCAGGTTCTCGTCCACGGTCAGATCATCGTACAGGCTGAATCGCTGCGACATGTAGCCGATTCGCTTTTTCACTTCGCCCGTCTGCTTCACAATGTCAAAACCCAGGACCGTCGCCTGGCCGGAGGTTGGCTTGAGCAGGCCCAACAGCATGCGGATGGTCGTCGTCTTTCCCGCACCATTCGGCCCCAGAAAGCCAAAGATCGCCCCCCGGCCAATGGTAAAGCTGATGCCATCCACAGCCGTAAAGTCGCCGAACTTCTTGGTCAGTTCCACCACCTGGACGGCGTGATTATTGGCCCGCCTCGGGCCTTGTCTCTCCCCTCGCTCGAAACCTGCCATCAGTCCATCCCCAGCTACGCTAGCTCCCCCGACTCTTCCATCTGCTCGCGCACCAGTGAGATAAAGGCCTCCTCCATGCGTGGCCTGATCTGGCGCAGGCCGATCACCTCGATCTCAGCCGTTCCCAACTCTGAGAGGAGCGACTCCTGGCGGCCGGCCGCACTATCCACAAAGACGTGCAACAGGTCTCCATAGGTCTGCACCTCGAGCACGCCATCTGCTGCGGCAACCACCTGCTCGGCCCGCCGCAGATCCAAGGGCCTCAGCTCGAGTAACTCGCCCGGGACCAAACCCTTGATCTTGTCTGGCACGTCACAGACGATGAGCTGGCCCTGGTACATCAGCCCCACTCGCGAGCAGCGCTCCGCCTCGTCCATGTAGGGTGTGCTGACAAAGATGGTGATGCCTTGCAGATGCAGCTCGGTCAAAATGTCCCAGAACTCGCGGCGGCTTACCGGATCCACACCGGTGGTCGGCTCGTCCAGAAAGATGATCTCTGGCTGGTGGATGAGCGTGCAGGCCAGGGCCAGCTTTTTCTGCATGCCGCCCGACAGATGCGCCGCCCTCCGTTTCCGAAACTCGGTCAGTCGGGCAAAGTGCAGTAGCCGCTCCTTCCTTTCTTTCCTCTCGCGACCGCGCACCTGAAAGACGTCGGCAAAAAAATCCAGATTCTCCGTCACCGATAGGTCGCCGTACAGATTGAACCGCTGGGCCATGTAGCCGATCCGGCGCTTGATCTGCTCAGGGTCAGCAACGGTGTCATAGCCAGCCACCCGCGCCGAGCCCTCCGTCGGATCCATGATGGCGCACAGCATGCGGATCGATGTGGTCTTACCCGCACCATCCGGGCCCACCAGGCCAAAGATCTCGCCGGGCCTCACGGCCAGGTTTAGTCCGTCCACTGCCGTGACGTTCTTGAACTGGCGGGTCAGGTTTTCGGTAGCGATGACGTATTGCTCGTCGCTACTCAACGCGCCGGTCCTTCTCAAAGATCAAAGTATAGTGGAAAAAGCCACCCAGCTTCCTCTTCAGCCGGAACCCCACCTTGCCGGCCTTGTCGATGAGCGTTCTCGCCAGCGGATAGTCTGGATCCATCAAGAGCTCACTGAAGGCCAGCCTGCCGGTCGCCGACAGTACACGATAGAACTCGCTCATCGCCCGGTCTGGATCGGGGATCTCTCCAATGACAGCGATCATATAGATCGCGTCAAAGGTCTCATCGTCGTAGGGCAGGTCATACACATCAGCCACCCGCGCCTCGATGTTGTCGACCCCCTCCACCTCAGACCTGCGTCTGACGCGTTCGATCATCTTGGGCTCGATGTCTATCGTCACGATCTTGCCCTGCCCTCCGACCCGCCGGGCCGCGCCCAGGGTATAGGTCCCATTTCCCGGACCGACCTCAAGCACCAGCATGCCCGGTGCCAGCCCGTGCCGGACAGCCATCTCGTCCGGCGGCTGCAACCTGCGTCGCAGAGGATTATCGATCATCCCCGCCATGAACTCTGGCATCGGGAACTTGTGGAAATGCCGGATGATCCGCACCACGGTGTGCAAAGCAATCAGTACGATCGGTATGGCCAGGACGACAAAAAACAATCTTCGAGCCACGTCTACACCCCCACTGGTTCAAACACCTTGATGGGCGGCTCAGCCACGATGGCACGCTCAGGGCACTGCTTGACACAGGCCGTGCACTGCTCACATTCTGCCATATGGGCTACTTGTGACCTTTGCTTGCCATCCGCTCGGTAGAGGTCAAATACGCCCTTGGGACACACCTCAACGCAGGTCGTGCAGCCCTTGCACAGCGCCGCATCCACCGCAAGCGTGAACGGCATCTCCAGATCGTAGCCTATCGTGGCCCATAGCCTCAGAATGCCCGGCCACTTGCGCGCGTAATAGGCCACCGTCGACCCGGCCTGGAGCGGACTTGCCCCGTCCAGGTCAAAGCCCAACACCAGGGCCACCACCAGGATTCCCAGACTCCAACCAACGATCGCGCCTGCAGACCAGGCCCCAACGGTCAATCCGTAGGCCACCACCCCTACTACGCCGATCAGGCCCAGGACAAGCGTCTTCACCAACCCTACCGGACCGGGCACATAGCGGGACACCTGGTCAAAAAACGCAAAGAGAAAGAGAGCAAAGCCCCAGATCAGGGCCAGCACGCCCGGCAGCAGCCGCCAGTTTATGATCGCAACCGGGATGACGACAACCGCCGACAGCAGTCCGGCCCACATGACGGCCATCTCCAAGCGATCGGTCAGAGGGAACTTGGCCCGACGCATGTCATCAGTCTTCTTGAAATCGGCCGCCACATAGGCAGTGATGTCCACCGCATAGGCCGGCCCGAACCTGCATCGCCACCCTGTCTCTCGCTCCACGTGGGCCACATCGATCCCCGGCGCCGAGAACTGGGGCAGGATCACCGTCCGGTGCTCCACCTTCTCGGCGATTCGGCTGGTCTTGATCACCGAGGTGACCGAGTGGGCGTTGAACATGCCGCCGCCTGCCGCACACCAGACGTTGATGCCATGGCTGGGGGCCACCAAGAGGTAGCAGTCCAACCCCTCCAATGCCTTGACCACACGGCGCACCGTCAGGTCAAAGTTGCAGGTGACAAATACCGGCGCCTCCCGCCCTGGCTGGCCAATAATCCGCAGGCCAGTCTCTGTCGAGAATGGAAACAACCGGAAAACCGTCTGCACCACCGTTTTCAGCCAATCAAGCATCAACCGCCACCTTTTCTGCCACGAACAATCGGAGCGTACCAGCCAAGTACCCCTGCGTATCCGAAATCCGAAAGCCAGCTTGCTCGATCCGTCGATCGAGACGTGCCACTCGATGCGTAGTGTTCTGCGTCAGTACAAAGGCTGCTAACGTAAAAGGCAGCCTGAACACAAAGGTTCCCACCCGCCCCAGTCGGGAATCTGGCATGACCTCATCAGCAACAAAAAGCCCCCCTCTTTTCGCCAGGATGCGATGGCATTCAGTCAATGTATAGGCAATCTCGTCATCCGAAAGCTCGCTGAAGACCAGCGTACTGACCACAGCATCAAAGCATCCATCTGGGAATGCAGTATCCAGATCGACAGCCCCCATCTCCCTTAGCGCAACCAGCTCTTCCAAGCCCTCCTCGCGTACCCGCTGAGCGGCCTGGCTCAGCATCGGCGGTGAAATATCGATGCCCGTCACGCAGACGCCTTTGTCAGCCAGTGTAGCGACCAGAGCTCCCGTACCACAGCCCAAATCAAGGACCCGATCGCCTTCATTCAGCCGCGCCGCGATCTCTCGATGCACCTGTTCCAGCCGTCCCAGGGTCAGCAGGCGCATCCCTCGGTCATAACGCTCCGGCGCTGACTCCAGCACCTTCATATACACATAAGACATACGAGTTCATCCTGACCAACAAGACTTCGTATAACCTATTCCCCATTTACGGTTTCTCCACTCACCATCCGGTCTCCGTGTCAATGACTATGCGAAGCTGCCTCACTCCAACCGCTTCCGGAACCTCATCGCCGACAATAGCATCACCGCTGCACCAAATACCGCCAGCGACGCCACCTCACTGACCAGCACCTGAAACCCGACTCCCTTCAAAATGATAGATCGTACAATGACCAGTACGTACGTTAATGGCACAAACCGGCTTACGAGTTGCAGGAACGGCGGCATCGCGTCGATTGGAAAAAAGTAACCCGATAGAAATATGGATGGCAGCAGGATCAAGAATGTAAGCATCATCGCCTCCTGCTGAGTCTTGGACACCGTCGAAATCAGAATTCCCAACCCCAACGATGACAGCAAGAACACTGAAGACAACCCCAGTAACAACGGGACGCTGCCATGTATCGGTACGCCGAACCACCATACGCCGATGAACAAAATCTCCAGTAGATTCAAAAAAGCTATAAGCACAAAGGGCAGTACTTTGCCGACAATCAGCTCCAGGGGCCGGATTGGCGTGACGATGAGTTGCTCCATCGTCCCCTGTTCCCGTTCGCGAACAATGGCCATCGCCGTGAACAGCATGGTCAGCAATGTCAGGATCGTCCCAATGAGGCCGGGGACCATAAAGTTGGAGCTCTCCATGCTGGGGTTGTACCAAACCCTCGGGTGGACCTCGATCCCAGGCGCTGTATCGAGCCGGGCGCCCAGGGTTCTTTGCAGGATCTCCACCGACTGAGTCTGGCCAACTCCCTGCGCCGCTGACAAGGCCGCGCTTGCTACACTCGGATCCGAGCCATCGATGGCAACCGCTACCCTGACCTTTTTCCCTTTTTCCAGCCCCCGCCCGTACCCGGCCGGGATGATGATCCCGGCTCGTACGTCCCCGTTGTCCATAACGTGAGCCAGCTCTTCGTCGCTACTCACATAATGGGTTATGTCAAAATAGTTTGAGGCACGATAGGCTTCTATCAACTCCCGGCTACGGGCAGTCTGATCTTGGTCCCAGACGGCCGTTTGCAGGTGCTTGATGTCGGTGGTGGCCGCGTAGCCCATCAACAGCAACTGGATCACCGGGATCAGGAACATCACCGCCAGCGTACGCCGGTCGCGCAGGATGTGCATGAACTCTTTGCGCATGACCGACAAGATCCGAAAGATCACCGGCCTATTCCTCGTCGCTAGTGTTCAGGCCATCCAGGACCATTGTGGCCAGGGCCTCCGGCACTTCCTCCCATCCTGACTGAAGCGGTTCGTCGCCAAAGATACGAAGCACCAGCAGGCCGACGAACATGCCCTGAACCAAGCGTACCGTCAGCGGTACGTTGACCGGACGGAGGTGCCCCAACTCGACCTGCGCTTGGAGATACCCTTCAAGCAGCGTAGAAATGCGCAGGACGTACTGCTGGTAGAACTGCTCGCGCAGATCGGCATTGACAAACACCTCCGGCAGGACTGCCTGCAACATCTCCTGGCCTTGCTCGATGCGCCCCAGTCGGTCAGCAAACGCCTGGACAACAAAGTCCTGAACATCAAGGTCCAAGGCCTCCACCAACTCAGCGGACAACCGTTCCAGCTCAGCGATGCGCGCCATGATGCCAACCAGCAGGCCGAACTTGTTGTCAAAGTAGTTGTAGATCGTACCATCCGCTACGTCAGCGAGCCCGGCAATATCGCGGATGGTGGCCTGATGGAAGCCCTTATCTGCGAACACGGCTGCAGCGGCTTCAAGGATGCGCTCTTCACGCTCTTGCTTGAGTCTTTCCCGCCGGCTGACAGGCCCTGTCTGCGAACCATCACCCATCTTGTGTTCTCCCCATTATGAATCTCTATTCATTAATGAACCACTATTCATAATTGTACTCGAGTTACGGAGATTTGTCAAGAGGTTTTCGAGCGAATCTGGATTGGTAACGTGCATCGAAACAGCAACACTGGAGGGCACTGACGAGCTTCCTGCTTAAGCGCAGAGATGCTTACTCCAGACGTCGCCGCAGAAAAAAGATCGTACCCACAATGATGACCAGGCCCAGAGCGGCCAGGCTCATCACCTCCTTCCAAAAGATCTCCAGCCCAGCACCCTTCAGGAGAATACTCCGCAGGATCAACAGCCAATGCTTGATCGGCACAAAGTTTGCCAGGCGTTGCAGCAGCCAGGGCATATTCTCCACCGGAAACGCATAGCCAGAAAAGACGACCTCGACCATGATCAAGGTGAAAGCGAGAAGCAGAGCCTGCACCTGGGTTCTGGACACTGCCGAGATCGCAAGCCCCCAAACCATCTCGATGAGCAAGTAAAAGAAGGCGATGATCAGCAGTAGGGTCCACGAACCGCGCATCGGTACCTTGAAGACAAAGACGACCAGGCCCAGCATGACGAGGAAGTTGATATAGGACAGAACGAGAACCGGCAAGGCCTTGCCAAAGATCAGTTCTGTACTGCGCAGCGGCGTGACCATCAACTGCTCTAGCGTGCCCAGCTCCCGCTCCCTGGCGATGCCCAGCGAAGCAAGCATCAGGGCCACACCCGCCAGCATGAAGCCCAACTCAGATGGGACCTCATAATTGGAGGTCTTGAGCTCCTCGTTGAACCAGACCCGCATGTCCACGCTGATGACCTCGCCCCACTGGTCGGCCACGGGACCAAAACGGTCCAGGGCGATCTGTTGGGCATAGGCAGCGACAGCTCCTTGGGCGCTCATTTCCGCCACGCGGGCCGCGCTGGGCTCCGCCCCGTCCAGAATGATCTGTACCTGTGCTTGATTGCCAAGGGTTAAAAGCTGCTCCTGGAAACCGGGCGGGATCAGTACTGCTACCAGAGCGGTACCGCTGTCCACCAGGTCCCGAGCAGCTTCTTCGTCGAGAGGATAAAAGTTGGCATCAAACGTGTCTGTATTCTCCAGCGTACGTACCAGCGCTCGGCTGGCTTCCGTACGGTCCTGGTCTACAATGGCCGTAGGGAGGTGCCCGATGTCACCCGATGTGGCCCACGCCACCAGAGCAAGCTCAGAAACCGGCCCAAGCAACACGAACAAGAGGATCATCTTGTCGCGCCAGAGCTGGATCAGTTCCTTGATGGCCAGGTTCCAGATACGTGTGAGCATGTCTAGGCCAGCTTTTTCTTGAAGAGCAGGATCGCCAGGGCGAGGAAGAGAATGCCCATCACCAGCAGCGCGAGGCCAAACGGCCACAGCGCCTCCAACCCCTGACCCTTAAGAAATATCCCGCGGCTGATCATCACATAGTGGGTCGTCGGCACCATGTAGGCTTCCATCTTCATGATGGGCGCCATGCTGACCAGTGGATAAAAGATGCCGGACAGGAAAAAGCCGGGGAAGAAAAAGATCAACATTGCCCCGAGCTGTGCCGCCTGTTGTGTCTTGACAAACACCGACATGACCAGCGCAATAGCCAGAGATGCCAGCAGAAACGCAAGGGACAACACCAAGTATAGGGGGAAACTCCCCTTGAAAGGCGTGCCAAACCAGTACACAGCCAGCGCCGCGCAAGCGATCACCCCCAGCAGCCCGCTCAGGATGTAGGGTATGAGCTTGCCAACCAAGAGCTCAGCACGGCGAATGGGCGTAGTGATAAGCTGCTCCAGCGTGCCGTGCTCCTTTTCCTGCGTGAGAGCCATCGTGGTCGTCACCGCCGGCATGGCCAGCACCGTGGCAATGAGCGCCGGTAAGAAGCCGATGACGGCCTTGAGTGTCGGGTTGTACCAAGTCCGCAGACGCAGATCGATCGGCGCCAGCGCAGCCTCATCCATGACCATGCCGGCCTGCGCTCCAACCTCGCTGACAACCCCCAGCGCGAACTGCTGGGTAAATCCGCCGATGTGCACCATCGCCGTGTTAGCCGTATTGGGCTCTGTCCCCTCGACCAATACCTGGATGTTTGCCTCACGACCCGCCTTAAGGTCACCCTCAAAGCCCGGCGGAATGACAATAGCCGCCTTGGCCTCGCTGGTCATCAGCCATCGTTCGAGATCGGTATAATCACCGGCGATGTAGCGCACAATCACATCCCCCGTGCCCCCCAAACCGGCGATGTAGCGGCGCGACAGGTTTGTTCCATCCCGGTCCATCACCGCCACGGCCACGCTCTCGATGTCCACCATGAACGTGTAGGCCATCACCAAGAGCAGGAAAGCAGGCGAGATGGTTACCAGGATGAAGGTGCGCCGGTCGCGCAGGATATGGCGCGCCTCTTTGCGGACGACAGCCCAGGTTCGGAGCAGGTTCACCGTACCCCCACCGACTCGTTATCCCTTGATCTTGCGCATCACCCACAGGCCAATCAGACCCAGGGCGAGCGGATCACCTGTGGAGCCCAACACCTTGATCCAGCCCGATTCAAAGCCCAGGGCAGGCATGATATAGTTCCACGACAGGAACGCCACAATGACCGTGACAATGGTGCACACCAGAATGTCACCCACCAGGCCGTAGGGGCGCTCACTCTTGAACAGGATCGGGACGAGCCACCCTCCCAGGATCCCCAGGATACCGGCCACGACGACGATAATCAACGCTCCACCACTCATTCCTGCCTCCTTTCAGACAATCTGATCATCCACTGAAACGACACCGTTCCGGTTCCACTACCGGATCATAATCTCGTCAGGCTCTCCTGTCGATCGAAGGTCAGTCCTTGCAGGAGAGTTTTGACAAAGGTCTGGCTAATGCGCTTCAGGTCCATGTCCGGCATGATCACGGTATAGGCGGCCAGTCCATCGTAGGCTGCCAGGAGGGCCCAGACTAGGGCTTCTGCATCAACTGGCTTGAATTCACCGTTGCTAATGCCCTCCTCAACGATAGCCACCACCACATCTTTGTACTGCTTCAGCAGGTCAATCCAGATTTGGGCACTCTCTTCGCGCCGATCGCTTGAAGACCAGTAGCCCAGGAAGAGCATGAACAAGCCTTCTGCCACCTCGGCAAGCCCCTCCATGGACTCTGCTAGAGCCAGGAGCTTTTCCGCGGCCGTGGTGCACATCGCGACCGACCCAAGCGATTCCTCACCGATATCCATGAAAGCCGACAAAAGCGCAGCTTGAAACAGGTCCTCCTTACTCTCGAAATACCAGTAGATCGTCCCCTGGCTGACCCCAGCCTGGGCTGCGACGTCGGACACATTCGTGGCGTGGTATCCCTTCTGGGAGAACACCGTCAAAGCTG
Organism: Anaerolineae bacterium; assembly: GCA_050123055.1. Lineage (GTDB taxonomy): Bacteria > Chloroflexota > Anaerolineae > JAAYZQ01 > JAAYZQ01 > JASFHU01. The sequence goes on along the minus strand of JASFHU010000043.1, from coordinate 250 downwards.
CATCCAGGATCTGACTGCGCCGTTCTTCGCGCTGACGTTCTCGCTTGCTTGGAGTCCCGGCCATAACCACACCTCCTTGGCCGCAATACTGACTGACTAACTAGTCAATCAGCATTATACCAGGTATTCAATGCTTTGTCAAGTCCACCAAGGCAGTAACGAATATCAATATCCTGTCCGATTCTTCCAGGATTCAGAGGCACACGCCCGTTTCCTATTTGGACCTGGAGCGGTATACCCTATGAGTGTG